>CAJMEI010000040.1 GCA_905212395.1 uncultured Christensenella sp.
TACGAGGAGCGGAAAAATGCTTGGCGGAAACTGCTATTCGCTTGACGGAACGGGTATTGACGGTGAAGAATATTTATCTTCTTTTTTAAAGCAGTATTACGTTAAGGGTAAAGAATTTCCCGATGAAATAATAGTAAATATTCCCTTGTCGGAAGCAAAAGATTTAGAAGAATATTTTTATCTATTAGGCGGCAGAAAGGTAAAAATAAATTACGCCGTTAAAGGCGATAAAAAAGCTTTGTGCGATATGGCGCTTGCCAACGCTAAAGATTATTTAGAAAGATATATAGGTAAAATAAAGCATAAGCAAGATATGACGGTGCTTGCTTGCGAGCATTTAAAAGAAATTTTAAATCTTAAAAAAACACCGCTCACTATGGAGTGCTACGATATTTCCCACACTAGCGGAACTGAAAAAGTAGGTTCTATGGTGGTGTTTAAAAACGGGGAAGCGGATAAAACGTCTTATAGGAAATTTAAAATAAAAACCGTTGTCGGCAACGACGACTTTGCGTGTCTGCAAGAAGTTTTAAAAAGAAGATTACAAAAAATCGTTTTAAAAGACGAACATTTTCCTAAGCCCGATTTAATAATAATCGACGGCGGTAAAGGGCAACTTTCTTCCGTAAAAGAAATTTTCGACGAATACGGCTGTGATATAGATTTAATTTCGCTTGCAAAAAAAGAAGAGCTTGTATACACTATTTATTCTAATCAGCCCGTCGTTTTAAATCACAGAGATTATTCTTTAAGATTGTTACAACGTATTAGGGACGAAGCGCATAGATTTGCAATAACCTTCCATAGGTCTTTAAGGGATAAGCGAACTTTAGAGAGCGAACTTGCCGAAATACAAGGGGTAGGCGAAAAGAGAGCGAAAGAATTAATTAAAGTAATAGGCTCGGTAAAACTCGTGTCACAAGCCGAAAAAAGACAGCTAATGATGGTAGACGGAATAGGCGAAAAAACCGCTGACGCCATAATTAAGCATTTTGCGTTAAAAAACGAGTGAATTTTGCATAAAGAATTTTTAAAAAGCCTTTAATTATTTTAAAATATATGATATAATGCTAATATTAAAAGACGGAGGGACAATATGAATAAAACTCAATTTGTAAAAGCTATCGCAGAAAAAACGGGATTTACCATTAAAGACGCCGACGCATTCGTAAACGCATACGCAGACGTAGTTAAGGAAACGCTTGTAGCTGGCGATAAAATTCAAGTAGTAGGATTTGGTTCTTACGAAGTTAAAGACATTGCCGAAAAACAAGGCGTTAATCCTGCAACGGGCGAAAAAATTACGATTGCCGCTTGCAAGAAACCCGTATTAAAATTCAGCTCGACATTAAAAGACGAAATAAACAAATAAAATTTTTTTAAAAAAAGGAAACAGCTAATCATTATGGTTAGCTGTTTTTCATATTATATACTTATGAGAAAGACGATAGCGCTTTGTATATGTAGCGTTTTAATTTGCATACTAGCTTTCGGAATATGCTTAAAAAAAATAAATAGAGAAGGTTTTACCGTTAAAAGCGAAGAATATCAAACGATATTAGAATTATGGAATATCGACACTTTCGAAGGCGGTACGGGTTCAAGAAAGGATTTTTTACTTAAAACGGGCGCAAAATACGAAAAAAAACATAAAGGCGTTATAGTCTCGGTAATAAACTATACTCCGTTAGGGGCAAAGCAGGCTTTAAAAACGAAAGTTCCCGATATGGTGTCTTGCGGGGCGGGAATGGATTTTTTTATTCCGTATCTTAACTCTATTTCGTTCAGCTCGAACTATAAAACCGTAAACTTGGGAAAAAAAAGTTACGGAATAGCTTGGTGTTACGGCGTTTACGTTTTAATAGGTGGCGGAAATAAAAATCTTGCGGTCGGGCAAGGGGAATATAATAATCCGTTAAAGCATTACGATATAAAGGGATACGAAAGCGTAAAAACTTATTCGCCGTATTCGGCTTATAGCGAGTTTTTAAAAGGTAAATGCGACTTACTGGGCACGCAAAGAGATTTATATCGTTTAAGCAATAAAGGCGTGGAATTCGAATATAAAGTTTTAGACGAGTATTCGGATTTGGCGCAAAATATGCTTATTACTACTCAAAACAAAAAAAATTTTACTTATTGCGAAAGCTTTTTGTCGTATATGCTCACGGAAGAAGTGCAGTCAAGGCTTGGGGAAATAGGTTTGCTTCCCGTTAAAAAAACGGGGATATATAAAGACGGCGTTTTAGAACGAGCGGAAAAAGTCGAAATTAAAAAGTTCTCTTCTTTTTTCGATTATAAGCAAAAACAATAAAAATTCCTCCGAAACGTTAATTTTCCCGCCGTTTTTGTCAAATAAACGCTTACGTCTATGCGACGGCGTTTGTCTAAACAAAAGCATATCAAATTAAAAAATAATTTTTCGAAAGAATTTAAAGTGACTATTTAAGATTGAAAAAAAATAAAAATATTGATATAATAGGAGAGTAATATGTATTCCGAACAAAAGTACGGCGCAATTACAAAAAACTTTAAGTACGCAATAAACGAAAATTTGGGCAAATATACTTCTTACGGAGTCGGCGGAAATTGCGACGTAATGTTTTTCCCGAAAAACTTATCGCAGTTTAAACAGTTGTTAAAGCTTAAAAAAGATTTTCCCGTATTCGTTTTGGGTAACGGTTCGGACGTTTTGGTCAGCGACGACGGTTTTCACGGAATAGTCATAAACACTTCTTTACTAAATAAAGTAGTAGTCAAAGGCAATCTTATAAAAGCCGAGTGCGGGGCAAAAATTTCGGACTTAGTAAAACTCGCGCGCGATAATTCTTTAAGCGGATTAGAGTTCGCCGTAGGTATTCCCGCATTCGTGGGCGGAGCGGTTTGCATGAACGCAGGTTGTTTTAACAAAAGCGTATCGTCTTGCATTGCGTACGTCGTGGGGGAAAACGGGGTATATAACAATAAAGATTGCAATTTTGATTATCGTAGCAGTAGATTTTCGGAAGAAGCGGTTCTAGAAGCGGGTTTCGTGTTAAAGTCTTGGGATTACGATACTATTACTGCAAAAATAGAACATTATAAAAAAATTAGGCAAATAAAATCGCCCAAAGGCAAGTCTTGCGGTTCGGTATTTAAAAACGAAGATTATTTTGCGGGCAAACTAATAGACGAAGCGGGCTTAAAAGGCTATACGATAGGCGGAGCTACGGTATCGGTAAAGCACGCGAATTACGTTATAACTTCTGCGAAAGCGACTTCTCAAAACATTTACGATTTAATTAACTACGTTAAAAAAGAAGTTTATAAAAATACGGGAATTTTAATGCAAGAAGAGTTAAAATACATAGGAGAGTTTAATGCAACTTAATTACGATTTTCATACGCACACCGTTTATTCTCACGGAAAGGGTACGATACTGGATAACGCAATATCGGCAAAGGAAAAAGGTTTAAAAGGAATTACCATATCCGACCACGGTTTTTCTCACCCTGCGTTCGGTATGAGAAGAAAACAATTAGACCAAATGAAAAAAGACTGTTTGCAAGCCGAAGAGCAAACGGGGTTACAGGTAAAGTTAGGAATAGAGTCTAATATTTTAGGAATAAGCGGGAAAATAGACGTAAAAGAAAAAGATTACGAAAAGTTAGATATGATTTTGGCAGGCGCTCACGTTTTTATTTTGTACGACGGAATAAAAGAATGGTTTAACTTTTTCGGAAGAAATTTTTTTACGAGAACTTTTAAGACAAAACCTAACGATAAGTTGATTAAAAGGAATACTCAGGTATATATAAACGCGATAAAAAATAATCCGATAGATATTTTAACGCACGTTTCGTATTTGTTTCCCGCCGACGCGGTAGAAGTCGCCAAAGTTTGCGCGGACTATGGAACGTATATGGAAATAAACACAAAAAAAGTTCACTTATCGGACGAAGAATGGCAAAAAGTATTAGACACGAAAGTAAATTTCGTAATTGATTCGGACGCGCACACGCCCGATAGAGTCGGCGATACTCTTTTGGCGGACGAGCTGTTAAAAAGGGTAAATATTCCGCTTGACAGGATAAAAAACGTCGGCGATAATACTTTAAAATTCAGATTTCAAGAGTTTAAGGAAAAATTATGACTTTTTCTAGCGTCGTAAAAAAGGAAATATTAAGATCTAAAAGCCGTCAACCTTGTTGTAGGTTGGCAGGGCTTTCCGCGTTCATAAAAGGGGCGGGGACTTTAATCGTTGAAAACGGAACGATAGGTTTTTCTTTATCGGGCGATAACGAAGAAATTTTAAAAAGCTATTCGGAAGATATTTATTATTTATACGGTATAAAGCCTACGGTAGAAAAATCCAAAAAAAAGTTAAAATTGCAATTTTTATCGGACAAGTCCTTTGACGTTTTAAAAGATACGGGTATAGTTTTTTCTTCTTCGGAAGGACTTAGCGTAAACTTAGGTATAGATAAATATTTGGTCGAAAACGAATGCTGTAAAAGGGAATTTATAAAGGCGTTGTTTTTGGCTTGCGGAACGGTAAATATTCCGTCCGAAAGCGGTAAAAGCGGTTATCATTTAGAGTTCGTTTTTTCTAATTTTGTATTCGCGCAAGATTTTTGCTCATTTATGGCGTCTTTCGACGTATTAAGTAAAACCGTTGAAAGAAATTCCTTAGCCGTCGTGTACTATAATTCCGTAAAAGAAATTTTAGACGTTTTGTATTTATTAGACGCTAAAAAAAGTATGGTCGGAATTAAAGACGTTTACCGCGCTAGGGAAGTCAGCAATAACATAAACAGACAAATGAATTGCGAATTGTCTAACATAAATAAAAGCGTAAACGCGTCTATTACGCAACGCAACGCAATTTCTTTAATAGATAACGCTATCGGAATAAATTCCTTAAAAGAAGAGTTAAGGCAAGTTTGCGTTTTTAGGGAAAAGTATCCGCAAGCCACGCTAGAAGAACTTGCCGTTTACTTAAATATTTCCAAAAGTTGTTTAAATCATAGAATTCGCAAAATTATGGAAATAAGCAAAAATTTGCAATAAAAATTAAAAAAAGTAAATACTATTTAGAGTAAAACATATTTTCCGTTATAAAAGAATATAAATATAACGGTAAAAAATATGTCGCAAAAAGTTATCAGACGGTTAACCGATTCGGTTATTGCAATTTTAATAACGTTCGTAGTTTTCACTGCGTTTTACTCGGCAAAAAGTATGCCTATAAGTTCAAAATCGACCTATTGCGCCGTTTATAACGGCAATAAAGAAAAAAATCAGGTTTCGCTTTTGTTTACGGTTTATAACGGTTGCGATAATTCTTCCGTTACGTCTATCGCCGATTGTTTAAACGAAAAAGGCGTAAAAGCAACTTTTTTCGTAAGCGGAAGTTGGGCGGACGACAATAAAGATAAAATTCTTTATCTGCTCGACAAAAATCAAGAATTAGCTAACTACGGTTTTTATAATCGTGATTTTAAAACTCTTAACGAAAAATCCACTAGGGAAGAAATAGTGGTAAATCACGAACTCATTAAGTCTATGACGGGGCAAGAAATGAAATTGTTTATGCCCCCTAACGCGTCTTTTTCGTCTTTAACGCTAAAAGTCGCGGAAAAATACGGATATACTACCGTTTTGTGGACGATAGACACGCTAGGCGAAAATTATAACTCTACTTCGGTTTTTAAAAGGGCTACTTCCAACGTGAAAAGCGGAGATTTTATATTGCTTAACTGTTCGCAAGCGGTAAGTAATTCTCTTAATAAAATAATAGAATATTATAACAACGTAGGATTAAACGTGAAAAGCGTAAGCGAAAGTTTAATAAAGGATTAAAAATGGTTTATTTTAAGAAATTCAAAAGCGGACTTAGAATGATAGTCGTTAAAAACGAACAGCTTTTTTCCGTTAGTTGCGGAATAATGGCGGGCGTGGGAAGCGCGTACGAAAGCGAAAAATTAAACGGAATTTCTCACTTTATAGAGCATACTACTTTTAAAGGCACGGCTAAAAGAGATTCTTTTTCAATAAACTCGGATTCGGAATATTTAGGTTCTAGGTTAAACGCGTATACCGCCAAAGAAGTAACGCTTTACTATATAAAATCGACCACCGACAAAATAGACGATTCTTTTGAAATTTTATCGGATATATACGTCAATTCTACCTATCCCGAAGAAGAACTGGAAAGGGAAAAAGGCGTGGTAATAGAAGAAATAAATATGTCAGACGACACCCCCGACGAGCTTTGTTTAGACTTATTAAGCGAAGCTTTTTTCTCTGACAAAGGCTACGGAAGAACGATACTCGGGAGCAAAGAAAACGTAAAAAACTTTAAAAGGGAAGATATTTTAAAGTTTAGAGAAAAATATTATACCGCAGAAAATACGGTAATAGTTTTTGCGGGCAACGTAAACGAAAAACAAGCGGAAAGTTTGGTAGAACGCTACGTGGAAGGTAAACTTCCTACGGAAAATAGAATTTTAGCGCCCGAAAGCGATATTAAATACGGAATAAAAACCGTTAAAAAAGACGTAGAGCAAATTCATTTAGGATTAGCTTTTAGCGGAGAAAAATTTAACGATAAAACCGAAGAACTAAGCGTTGCTTCAACTATTTTAGGCGGAGGAATGAGCAGTAGGTTATTTCAACGCATTAGGGAAGAATTAGGGCTTTGCTATACTGTTTACGCTTACCCGTCGGCTTATATAAACACGGGTTCGCTGGTTATTTATTCGGGACTTAACCCTGATAAAATAGAAAAAGCGTACAGCGAAATTATGAAAATTTTAGAAAAATTTAAGGCGGACGGAGTTAGCGAAAAAGAGTTTATCGGGGCAAAAAATCAAAATTTAGCTTCTAACGTAATGGCGCAAGAAAGTACCGCCACGCTTATGATGTTATACGCAAAATACTTGCTTGTAACGGGACAAGTTTACGATAACGAAAGTAAAATAAAGGCGATGGAAAATTTAAGTTTAGAAAGGGTAAACGACTATATTAAAAACGAAATGGACTTTTCCAAACTCGCCGTATCGTTAGTCGGTAAAAACGTAGATAAAATAAATTTAAAATAAAACTTAGTTTGTTGTTTCAACGCTTTAATAAGGTTTACATTTATAAGTTCACACTAAGATATGTAACGACCTGATTTAGTGTTCAAGGGATGGAAAGACGAAAGCGGAGAAATTGTAATCACCGAAAAGAGTTATACCTTTACCGTAAACGGCGAAACAACTCTTACCGCCGTATATGATGATATTCCTTCGGGCGGACAAATTGCAGGTATAGTAATCGGAACGTTGCTACTTGAACTAATCGGCGGAGTTGGTACTATTTAGTAATTTTTACCTAGCAGTGTTGTAACACTGTAAAGGGTGTTTGATTTTTATTGTAGACGCAATAAAATAACGTCTTAAATTTAGATAAACAATTAACTAAAAACGCATAGCTGAAAAATAGCTATGCGTTTTTAAATCAGTTATTGTTGTTGCATAAGCAACTAGTGGTAGAAAGTAGAGCTAACAAAAGTAGCAGTTGGGTGTTAGTGATAGTGTTATTGTTTACCAATAAAAACAATAACCCTATTAAAGCCAAATTTGTTGAATTCGTCATAAAACCTCCTTAAACGATAAAATTCGTCTTTTTTATATTTTATTTGCGCGTTTGATAATATATGAATATATTGACACACGTTGCATTAAAGTTTTAAAATATATTCAGTAAAAAAAGTAGGAGCTTTAATTATGGCAAACGCAATGTTACTTGACAGAAAAACTCAGGAAATGGTAGTTTCTTACGTCCCTAGCGGAGAAGTTATAAGTGATTTAGCTTGTTTTTTTTCGGTTTTCGCAGATGAAACAAGATTAAAAATTTTATCCGCTTTATCTATAAGCGAAATGTGCGTTACGGACGTTTCTCAGGTTTTGTGTATAAATCAAACTACGGTTTCACATCAATTAAGATTGCTTAAAAATATAGGGGCGGTAAAAATAAAAAGACAAGGTAAAGTTATTTTTTATTCTTTAAGAACGGAGCTTATTAACGACATTCTTTTAAAAGGAGTAGAATTTTTAGGGTTTTAAATAAACAACAAAAAAGCGGGAGGTTATCCCGCTTTCGTGTTATAGTTTTGTTCTTATTTGCAACCGCAACCGTTCATAAAGGGTTTGAATTTATCTTTACAACAGCAAAGCAATACAAGAATTAACGGAAGGCAACCGCAAGAACAAATCTTATCGAAAATTCCCGTTAAACAGCCGTTACCGCAAAGGCATAAGATAAGAAGAATTATAAGTAAATAAAGGCAACAATTATCGCCAAAACCGAAACAGTTCATCATTTTATTTCCTCCGAAATATTTTTGACGGAAATATATGTAAAAATTTTTTTAATTTTCCCGTCGTCAATATATACTACGCTGGAAATTAAAAAA
>CAJMEI010000041.1 GCA_905212395.1 uncultured Christensenella sp.
TGGATAGATACGCAATAGAAAAAGCGGTTGAAAGCGCTAAGTGGAACCAAATAAAAGGAATGAGATTTACTTGGTTTAACAATACGCAAGGCGATAACGTGACTTTCGGTTTCGATACGATTTACGCAAGCAAAGGCACAAGGCATAGAGTAGACGGAGATAAATTATACGCTAACGATTGCGATTCTCTTTACGGTTGGTCCACGGGATACGATACTTCTTTATCGCTAGGAGAAGCGCAAAACCCTGCGGGAAATTTCGTATATATAAACGCGAATAATTGTATCGGTAATTTAAACGGAATAGGTTCTATGGCGTTTTATAATTACGGAGCGGATAATCCCTGCGACACTACGGGTTATAATTCAATTTATTTAGAACTTTTCTGCAATTTTGACTATAAAAATTCAAACAGAACGCAAGACTATTTCCAAATAAATTTCTACACGGACGGTCAAGACGGGTTTAATTTGATCATTCCCGCCAGCGAAATATCAAGCGATTGGAATTACGTTACGATTAGAAAATCCAATATAGGTAAAGCTACCGATAGCGCGGATTGGAGTAAGATTATCGGAATGCGTTACACTTGGTATAACGTTTCGCAAGGGGAAGCGGTACAATTTGCATTAGATACCGTATACTTCTTTAATCAAGAATATCCCGTAGACCCCAACCCGACGCCCGACAGCAGTTCGTCTAGTAATGAAAGCTCTTCTAGTTCTAGTCAAGACGTAAGTTCTAGCTCGTCTAGTTCGTCAAGCAGTTCTTCGCAAGACGTAAGCTCGTCTAGCTCTTCTAGCTCGGCAGTATCGTCTAGTTCGGAGCAATCTTCGAGTTTCAGTCAAGAAACGAGTTCCAGTTCTAAAGAAGAAAGCTCTTCTAGCTCGGAAGAAATCACTTCTAGTTCTAGCGAAGAAAGTTCGACAAGTTCGGAACAAGAAAATAGTTCTAGTTCGTCAAGCAGTTCTTCGCAAGACGTAAGCTCGTCAAGCTCGGAAAATTCGACCGAAAGCGGTTCTTCGAGTAAAAAAGGTTGTAAATCTTCTTTAGGCGGAAGTTCTGCTCTTATTGCGTTATGCTTAATAGCTTTAATTGCGATAGTTAAAAGAAAAAAGAACTAAAATTAAGGACAGTTAAAACGACTTGCTTTACAAAATTTTAAAAAAATAAATCAAACTGACAAGCCAAATCCGTCCGAATCCGACCAACCGCCCGAGCCACCGCAATATCAAGACGAAAGAAGATATGTTTTATTTAAGTTTAATCGGGAAAATCAAGCTAAAAGAAAAAAGTTTATTGAACGATAACTTTATAAAACTAATGCGAAAAAAGATAAAAATTTATTGATTTTAAAAGTTAAATAAAATCGACTTAAAGAAGCAGAAAAAAACTGCTTCTTTTTTTGTTAAATCGTTTGACAATATTTTTTTTAGGTTTTATAATGTTCGTATCCTAACAATTTTAATAAAAAAAGAAAGTCGATTTTTTGACTTGCGGAGGAGAAATGGAAGAATTTCATTTAATGGGAGAATTGAAAAGAATATCTAATCTTGTAAAGCGAAAGGTAGACTGTTCCGAAGTCATTAAAAATTTAAGCGAGCTTACGGGTACGCAAGGGCACATAATAGGTTTTGTCGGTAAGAAAAACGCTTGTGGGCAGGAAGTATATCAAAAGGATATAGAAAACGAAATGTCTTTAAGAAGAAGTTCCGTTACGGGATTGCTTTCCGCAATGGAAGAGAAAGGTTTTATACAAAGGCAAAGCGTTAAAAGCGACAAAAGGATAAACAAAATAGTTTTAACCGACAAAGCAAAAGCGTTTAATAAATCGGTTATAGCGTACTTCGACGATTTAGATAAAGAAGTAAAAAGTATATTTAACGAAAAAGAGTATGAAAATTTAAAAGAGTATTTAAAGAGAATAGAAATATATCTTAAAAAGGAGAATGTATGATAAAAAGACTACTAAAATGTTTGCGTTCATACAAAAAAGAATCAATCCTTACGATTATTTGTATGGTAGTGGAAGCTTGTATGGAAGTAACTATTCCTTTAATAATATTTCAGTTCGGAAAATGCGTAGAACCTGCGGGTGGCGCCGACCCGAACGTAAAGGGAATGGTAACGTGGGGATGCGTAATGGTAGGGTGCGCTATTGTTTCGCTACTTGCGGGAATGCTTGGCGGAAAATTTTGCGCAAGGGCGTCCGCAGGGTTTGCAAAGAATTTAAGAGAAGACGCTTTTTCAAAGGTTCAAGAGTTTTCGTTTGCTAATATCGACAAGTTTTCTACTTCGTCTTTAGTTACGAGATTGACGACCGATATTACAAACGTTCAAATGGCGTTTATGATGTTAATCAGGACCGTTATAAGAAGTCCGCTTATGTTTATTTTCTCTATCGTAATGAGTTTTTCGATAAACACGAAATTACCGGCTATATTCTTCGTAACCGCGCCTATTTTAATTTTTACTTTAATTATAATATTTAGAAAGGCGATGCCCATATTTAAAAGGGTATTTAAAAGATACGATGACTTAAACGAATCTATTCAAGAAAACGTTAAGGGAATGCGAGTAGTTAAAGCTTACGTTAGGGAAGATTACGAAACTCAAAAATTTACAAAGGTATCGGACGAACTTTGTGCCGACTTTACCAAAGCCGAAAAAATACTTGCGTTTAATAACCCCGTAATGCAATTTTGTTTGCAAGGGGCGCTACTCGCAATAGCCGTATTCGGCGCGCGCATAATTTTATGGGGTAAAAGCGATTTAACCGTTTTCGGACTTCAAAGTTTATTAACGTATTCCTTACAAATTTTAATGTCGCTTATGATGTTTTCTATGGTATTCGTAATGATAAGCATCAGTTTGGAAAGCGCGAGAAGAATAGTAGAAGTGTTAGACGAAAAAAGCACTCTTTCTAATCCCGATAATCCCGTTGAAGAAGTTAAAAACGGCGACGTAATATTTAATAACGTATGCTTTAAATATTCCGAAAACGCCGAAAAATACGCTTTAAAAGATATAAACTTAAATATTAAGTCGGGGCAAACGGTCGGAATTATAGGTGGTACGGGTTCGGGTAAAACAACGCTAGTTAATTTAATATCGCGGTTGTACGACGTTACGGAAGGCGAAATATTAGTCGGCGACGTAAACGTTAAAGATTACGATATGGAAGTTTTAAGAAATTCGGTTGCGGTAGTTTTGCAAAAAAACACTTTGTTTTCGGGGACGATTAAAGAAAATCTTCGCTGGGGAAATAAAGACGCCACGGACGAAGAATTAAAACAAGCTTGTATTTTAGCTCAAGCCGACGAGTTTATTCAAACGTTCCCAAAAGGGTACGATACGTTTATCGAACAAGGCGGAGCAAACGTTTCGGGCGGACAAAAACAAAGACTTTGTATCGCAAGGGCGTTACTCAAAAATCCTAAGGTATTAATTTTAGACGATTCAACTTCCGCCGTAGATATGGCTACCGACGCAAAATTAAGGGACGCGTTTAAAAACTTTATCCCCGAAACGACAAAAATTATAATCGCTCAAAGAATTGCTTCCGTTATGGAAAGCGATATGATAATAGTTTTGGACAACGGAAAAATAGACGATATAGGCACTCACGAAGAGCTTATTAAACGTAACGAAATTTATAAAGAAGTTTATAATTCGCAAAACAGAATAGGGGGTAAAAATTTATGAAACCCATTAGAAAAACTAATTATAATCCCCAACAACCTAGAAAAAAAGGTGTGTTTAAACGACTTATAGGTACGCTTTTTAAAGAATATAAAGGTCTTGTTATCCTTATGGGCGTTGCCCTGTTTTTAAGCGCGATTGCAAGTTCTATCGCAGGACTGTTTTTGGAAAAAATCTATTCCGCAATTGGTTCGGTTAAAAACGGAGTTAGCAAGGCCGACGCTTGGAAAAAAATTCTTAAAACCGCAGGTGTATTGGTAAGCATTTATTTAATCGGTTGGATAGGCGCTTTATTACAAGGTTTAACGGGCGCTGTTTTAACTCAAAAGTATTTAAGGGATACGAGAGTTAAGCTTTTTGCAAAAATGCAAAAACTTCCCGTAAAATATTTCGATACGCATACCCACGGCGATATTATGAGTACTTACACTAACGATACGGACGCTTTAAGACAATTCGTTTCTCAAAGTTTCCCGCAGTTGTGTTTTACGAGTATCGTTTTAATATCTTTAACTTTCGTAATGCTTTATTTAAGCGTTTTGCTTTGGGCGGTCGTAATAATAGGCGTGTTCTTTATATTGTTCGTAACCAAAAAAATAGGTAGCAAAAGCGCGAAGTATTTTATAGCTCAACAAAAATCAATAGGAAAAATGGAAGGTTATATAGAAGAAATGATGCACGGACAAAAGGTTGTAAAAGTTTTTTGTCACGAACAAGCAACGCTTTCCGACTTTAAAGATATTAACGAAGATTTATATCACGTTTCCGATAGAGCTAACGCTTTCTCTAATATGTTAATGCCTATTATTCATAATATAGGTAACATAATGTACGTTTTACTCGCGTTTTTAGGTTGTGGAATATTTATAGCAAGCTCGGGTAAAGGTGTAAATATATCATTTAAATCTTTGTTTACGGGCGGAGGATTTACCTGCGCATTGACAATTCCTATCGTCGTATCTTTCTTAGGTATGGCAAGACAATTTGCTAACCAAATGGGGCAAATTTCTAACCAAATAAACTCGGTGGTAATGGCGCTTGCGGGCGCGGGCAGAGTTTACGATTTACTTGACCAACCCGAAGAAGAGGACCACGGCTACGTTACTTTGGTAAACGCAACCGTAGGCGAAAACGGAGAAATTACCGAAAGCAAGGAAAGAACGGGAATTTGGGCGTGGAAACATCCGCACAAGGCGGAAGGTACTATAACTTACACTCTTTTAAAGGGTGATATAGTTATGGACGACGTAGATTTTGGGTATACGCCCGAAAAGATTGTTTTACACAATATTACGCTGTACGCTAAACCCGGTCAAAAGGTTGCGTTCGTCGGAGCTACGGGCGCAGGAAAGACTACTATAACTAACCTTTTAAATCGTTTTTACGATATTGCGGACGGTAAAATAAGATACGACGGAATAAATATCAATAAAATAAAAAAGAGCGATTTAAGGAAATCGCTAGGTATAGTTTTACAAGATACCAACTTGTTTACGGGAACGGTTATGGATAATATTCGTTACGGAAAACTAGACGCCACGGACGAAGAGTGTATAGAAGCGGCGAAACTTGCTTCCGCGCACGATTTTATTACAAGACTTCCGCAAGGATACGATACTATGCTTACGGGCGACGGGGCAAACCTTTCTCAAGGACAACGTCAACTTATTTCTATCGCAAGGGCCGCGGTAGCTAACGCCCCCGTTATGATTATGGACGAAGCCACTTCTTCTATCGATACAAGAACCGAAGCTTTGGTACAAAAGGGAACGGACAGTTTAATGAAAGGTAGAACGGTTTTCGTAATTGCTCATAGGCTTTCTACCGTACAAAATTCGGACGTAATAATGGTGCTTGAACACGGTAGAATTATAGAAAGAGGCACGCACGACCAACTTATCGCGTTAAAGGGTAAATACTACGCTTTATATACGGGTGCGTTTGAGTTGGAATAAACTTTAATTAACGTATAGGTGGACTTTATGAAAAAAATTATCGTTATATCAGATACTCATAATAACATAAGAGCATTAGAAAAAATCTATCCCGTATTAAAGGAAAACGATATGGTTATCCACTGCGGAGACGGGGCGGGAGATTTAAAGTATTTTCCCGATATTAAAGAAGTTCATTTCGTACGGGGCAACTGCGACGGACTAAACAGCGACGAATTGTTGTTAAACGTAGAAGATAGAAAAATTTTAATAGTTCACGGACACAATTTCGGAGTAAAAAGTTCTTTGTCAAGGCTTGTGGAATACGCCAAACAAAAGGGCGCGGACACCGTTTTTTACGGACATAACCATAGGGCGGAATATAACGAGATAGACGGAATAACGCTTATAAATCCCGGTAATTTAAGTAAGTATTCGGCAAACCACAGTTATTGCTACGTTGTAATAAACGGCAAAAAATTAGTGTATTCTTTCGTTTCCGTAGTTTAAAATTTATGGTCGAATAATATTAAGCCGTTAGAAAGCAGAACTTTCTAACGGCTTTAACTTTTGATGGATTATATTATTAAGCAAACGGTAAAAAAATTAAGTAGTCGGGAAAACGGCTAAAAAATTATATTTTTTAAGAATGTTTAAGCCGACTTATTAAAAACTTTTACGCATAAAACGGTCATATCGTCTTTTGCTTGACCGTCTAAAAAGGTCGCTCGGTTTAAAATGTTATCGGCAAGAGTTTGCGGATTTAAAGTAGTTTGGCTCTTTAAAAATTCTAATAAATCGGTAGAAGAGCCGAAAGCGTCGCTAACGCCGTCGCTAATTAAAATCACGGTGTCGCCGTTTTTTAGTTTTGCGTTACCCGAAACGGCTTTATAATTATCGACTATTCCAAGCGGAAGAGAAGACGCTTCTACTATTTTAATGTTATCTTTTTCCAAAATATAGCCGTATGGCGCGCCTATTTTAATAAATTTGGCTTGACCGTCGAATAAGTCTATTATTGCCAAATCGAGAGCGGAGAAAGTTTCAGGGCAAGACACGGTTAAAATTTTATTTAACACGTTTATTGCAAAGTTTTGGTCAAGCCCCGTCTTCATAAGGCTTTCCAGTAGCGACATAGTAAGCGAAGATACGGAATTTGCTATTTCACCGCTTCCCATTCCGTCGTTTACGGCTACCATAAATCTACCTTCGTCTATTTTGGTTAGGGAATGAGTGTCCCCGCAAACGTTATTTCCGCTTTTACAAGTTTGAGAAATTCCGAAAATCGCGTCGAACGACGGGGCGGGGGTAAAAGTTACGGCCAAATAGGTTTGGGATAAGTTTACCACCAAAGAAGGACAAACTTTTTTGTTTAAGGCTTCGCTTAAAATTTTAGTTATTTTTTTGCCGTCGTAATCGGATTTTTCTATAACCAAATCTACTTGAAAATTAAAGCCGTTTTTGTAATACATTATTTCCGAAAACAAAATTCCGTTTCTATGAAGTTTTTGACTTAAAAATTTTTCGGTTTCGGCAGAAAACGATAATTGGGAGCTGTAATTAACCGCAAGCTCTTTTAAAACGCTTGCAACGGAACTTGCTTGCAAGCCAAGCAATTCTCTTTCATCATTAAACGCCTTTGAAATTTTTAATTTGTCTTTATAAGAAGTTATTCCGCTGTTAAAAGCGTATAAAACGTTGTTTGAAAAACTACAATTTCCCGTAAAAAAAGTGGGCAAGTCCACAAGCGTTAATTTCCCTTTAGCTATACCTATTCCCGATAGTTTTGCAAATAATTCGGGAGAAGGAAACCCTTTTACGTCGCAAGTCGCTTTTAAAGGGCAAGTTTTACAAACGCTATTATATACGTCCGAAGAAATTCTATCCTTAATGTCTTCTTCGTTTAACGACAACTTTTTTAAATTCCCCATTGCGTGAAAAGATTCGTTAAAAACCCCCGAAACTTCAAAAAGTCTGTCGGATAAAATAAGCCTTGCTCTATTTATTGCTTGACGAGGTAATTTTTTTTCTTTAAACTTAAAAAAGTTTTCCTTTAAAAGAGTTATTTGTTTTTTAGGAATAAACGCGAATGAAAACGCGCAAACGATAAACGCAATTAGCGAAAAATAGGAGTAAGATTCGTATAACGGGGTAAAAAAGAACAGGCAAAGCTCTAATGCAAGCGTAAGAAGCGCGGAAAGAATTCTAGAGTATTTTACGCTAGTTAAAGCTAAAAGCGAATACAACGCGTAAACGCCTAGCGGATTTAAACTTTTTAACGCAAAGCAACAAGGTAGCGATAAAACACACGCTACAAGCGTACTCGCGCCGTCGTTAAATAAATAAGCGGTAAATAAAATTATAAACACGCATACGGCTTTCCAAATTTCGTAACCGCAAAAATTTATAAGACCTAAACCGAAAGTAAAAATAAATACGGCAGTGGAAAAAAGTTCGTCTAAATCCGCTTTGTATTTAAATCCGTTGATAAATAAAAGCCTTACGGCAACTATGCAAATAAAGGAAAAAACTAATATAATCGCCGTATAGACGGCTTTTTCTATCGAAACCGAATTTGTTATAAGGTAGGGAACTAAACAAGCAAGTAAATATAAGACTAATTCCGCGTTTGGTTTTTTCCCTGCTTTTT
>CAJMEI010000042.1 GCA_905212395.1 uncultured Christensenella sp.
AGCGCTTATAATAGCAGTGGTGAATTATAAAAGATTATTTAAAATTAACTTCGATATAATTATTAACTAAATCGAAATAAGCGGTGCTAAATAGCTCTAAAATATTTTCTGCTACAACTTTCGTAAAACGTTTCTAGTTTTTATAAAATACTCACCCCGAAAGACAAAAGTCTTTCGGGGTGAATAAATTTACTTATTAAACATTCTATTATTTAAAGAATTTTTATTTGACTATTTCCTTTTTGGAAATAAGTTTAAGGTTTTTTCTTGTTTTACCATAGCCGAATTTTCCCGATTTTATTAGTTTGTCTATTACGATATATCCCGCAATAAGTAAAACAACCACTACCACTATTATAATCATTGCAACGGGCGACATATAACCGATTTTTACGCTAGACCACATATTATTTAAATCGTTATTTTGTTCTTTGGTAAAGTAGTCCATTATAATACATCTTTCTACGGTTTCGCCGTCGGGGTATTGCGTAGAAAGTTGTCTGTCAATCGTGTCGGTGTAAATTATAGATTTTCCTTCCGATTTCTTTTCTTCGGAAATATTAGAAAAGAAATAACTTACGTCGTGAGAGTAGACTTCTATCGTTTCTTCCGAAAAAGAAATAACTTCGTCGTCATCGTTGTACTCAGGGATATTTAAGTTGTAAGTTCCGTCGGCGTTTTTAAACGAATTTAAAGTAGCTTCGTCTAGCTCTCCGAAATATTCTTCGCTATAAGTTTTGCCGTTAAATTCTAAATCTCCGTCCGAAGACTCTACCAAAACGTACAAACCATACCAATCTTTTGCGTTATCAAAAAGCTTATCTCCTGCGATTGCGGAAGTGTAGCCGATATAGTTCATATTTTCTATAACGTTTTCGGGAGTATTTAAAAAGTCTAAAAACTCTTGCGCTAACGCCTTATTTGCACCTTTTGGCATAACCCAACCGTCAAACCAAACGTTACTGCCTTCTTCGGGGACGGAATAGTAAAGTTCCGTTCCGTATTTTTCGGCTTCGTCCAAAGTGTAAACGGCGTCCCCCGACCAAGCGAAGTTAATCCAAATTTTGCCCGAAGCCATATCGGATTTTCCGCTGTCTACTTCGAATCCGTAAACCGACTCTTTAACTTTTCTTAAAACGTCTTCGCTTTTTTTAAGGGTATCCTTGCTTGTGTCGTTAAAGATTTTAGAAAGGTTTTTATTGTAGTCGGCGCTAGTTTTATCTAACGCTTTAAGCTCGTCTTCAAAGGCGATTCCTTGCGCTAAAATATAGCTATCCCTTGCGCTGTCTTTAATCGTACTTTTAAATTTATAGGCTGGGTTTAAAATTCCTTTCCAACTTTTCATATCTTCGTGAGAAACTTTTTCGGGATTGTAAACGTAGCCCATAGTTCCCCACATATAGCAAACGCCGTATCTGTACCAGTCGTTTTGCTTAAACAAATTTTTAATATAATCTGAAACGTTATTTTCGTACTCGGGAATATATTTATAAGTGCCGTCTTCGTTTAAGTCAAATTCTTCGAGCATATCTTCTTTTATCATCTTTAAAAGCATATAGTCGGAAGGGCAAACTAAGTCGTAGCTATAAGTGTTGTTTTTCTTGTTTTTGGTAAGTTTGAGTTCGTTATACATATTTTCGTTAGTGCCGTAAGTGGAATAATTTACGGTCACTTTTTTTCCGTATTTGTTAAAATAGTATTTTTCGAACTCGGAAACCATATCAAAGTCTTCGCCTTCGGCAATGTATTCTTCGCAGTTGTAAACGTTAAGTACTAGTTTTTCTTCTTTTTTACAAGCTGTTAGCGGAGAAATTACCGCAAAACATAAAATAAAAATTAATAGAAAACTGATTTTTTTCATTTTACGCTCCTTTTCTTATTCGCCCTTACGTTGAATACGATTATTACTATAATCATAACGGCGAATATTATCGTAGACATAGCTCTTAACGCGGGTACGGAAGTATTTCTTCCCGCCTTTGCGTAAGCGTTGTAAACGTAAGTGGAAATAGTGTCAAAGGTAGAAGGTTTAGTAAAAGTCGTAACTATGTAATCGTCTAACGATAAAGTTATCGCCATTAAAAAGCCTGAAAAAATTCCCGACATTATCTGCGGAATAACAACGGTAAACAAAGCTTTTGTCTGGGAAGCGCCTAAATCGAGAGCGGCTTCGTACACGTTGGGATTCATTTGTTTAAGCTTTGGTATAACGTTTAACACTACGAAAGGAAAACATAAAACAACGTGTCCTATCAGCAAAGAAAGGTACGTTCTTCCGAATAAAAACAACGAACACACTAAGGCGATAGATATTGCGGTAACTATATCCGCGTTTATTACGGGAATATTAGTTACGGTAGAAAGAACTTTGTAAGTTCTTTTTTTGGAGTAATACATTCCTATCGCTCCCATAGTTCCTAAAACGGTGGCTATGGTTGCGGAAAGTACGGCAAGAAGTAAAGTATTGCCGATTGTCGCAAGTAATTCTTTATTTTTAAATAGTTGCCTATATAAATCGAAAGTCCATTTGTCCGACCAAATACCTATCGTGGAAGAAGCGTTAAAGCTGTATACCGCTAAAAGTAAAATAGGGGCGTATAAAAATATCAATATTAAAAATAAATAGATATATCTTACTGTTTTCTTTACCATAATCCACCCCTTGCTTCAACTTCCGTATCCGAAAATTTATTGGTAAATATCATAGAGACGAATATTACAACTAATAAAATTAAGGCGATTGCCGAACCCATATTCCAGTCGAACATAGTGCTGAATTGATTTTCTATAAGTTTACCTATAATCGTAACGTTGCCGTTTCCGAGCGTATCGGAAATAACGTAACTCGTCGTAGTGGGAAGTAAAATCATCGTAATTGCGCTTATTACCCCCGGTTTGGAAAGTGGAAGAGTTATTTTCAAAAAAGTTTTAGCAGGGCTTGCGCCTAAATCGAGAGAAGCTTCCGTTAAACTTTTATCCATTTTGGATAGAGTTGTATAAATAGGTAGTACGGCAAAGGGAAGATAATCGTAAACCATACCTATAACCGTATTTAAAAAGCTGGTTTTATTAGATTTGAATAAACCTAATTTATATAAAAGTTCTTTCATTGCGGCAGTTCTCAGTACGAAGTTTATCCACATAGGAAGAATAAATAATAATAAAAGAATTGCAGTTTTATTGCTTTTATTTTTAGATAAAATATACGCTACGGGGTAAGCTAAAACTATGCAAATTATAGTCGTGCAAATAGCAAGTCCTAAGCTTGTAAATAACGCGGTTAAATTTGCGTTATATTTAAAAAAGTTTATAAAGTTTTCTACGGTAACGTGTCCGTCCGAATCGGTAAAAGCGTATTTTACTATTAAAAACAGCGGGAAAATTACGAAGAAAAGCAAAAATACGGCGTAGGGTATGCCGAAATGCTTTCTTGAAAAACGAATTTTTTTCATTTTTCCACCGCCTTTAAAGTAAGATTAATTTTGTCTTTCGCGATTTTTACGAATACTCTGTCGTTTTCGTCGTACTGATATTCGGTATCTACCACGAAATCTTCTTCGTTGTCGGTTCTAATAATTAGCTGATAATGGTCGCCTTTGTAAATGGAGCTTACAACCGTGCCCGCAACGTCGCCGTCTTCTTCTACGTCGGTAAGTTCTATGTCTTTTAATCCGACTTTAACAATAACGTCAACGTCGGTTAAATCTATTTTTTCGCCTTCCTGAGTTATTAAATATCCTTCTTCGTCTAAGTGGGAAGCGGGATAGAGTTGAGTTACGTCGCACTCGAATTCTCCGTCCGCGAAACAAACGGTATTTTTCTTCGTAACGTAGCCTATATATTCGTTAACGGAGAATTCTTTATGCATAACGTGAATACCGTCGGGAGAAATTTTTATTCCGTAACGTTTGCCTATTTCTCTTTCTACGGTGTCTTGAATTACTATTTCGCTTTTGCCTATCAGCATAGTCATTTGATAATGTACGCCTTTAAATATAGAAGAAGCTATAATTCCGTCCGCTTGTCCTTGACCTTCTTCGACAATGCAAACGTCTTCGGGACGAACTACTACGTCTACCAATTCGTTTTTGGGGAAGTCGTCTACCATATCGAAAATTTTATTTATAAATCTTACTTTTTTATCTCCGACTACCGTTCCGCTATAAATGTTGCTTTCGCCTATAAAGTTCGCTACGAATGCGTTTTTAGGTTCGTTATAAATATCTTCGGGCGTGCCTATTTGTTGGATAATTCCGTCTTTCATAACGACTATAGTGTCGCTCATAGAAAGCGCTTCCTCTTGGTCGTGCGTAACGTAAAGGAAAGTTATTCCTAATTTTTTGTGCATTTCCTTTAATTCCAACTGCATATCCTTTCTCATTTTTAGGTCGAGCGCGCCTAAGGGTTCGTCTAACAAAAGAATTTGCGGTTCGTTTACTATTGCCCTTGCAATGGCTACTCTTTGTTGTTGTCCGCCGGATAAGGTGTCTATGGTTCTAGACTCAAAATCTTCTAGGTCAACCATTTTTAACGCTTTTGCAACTTTCTCGTCGATTTCCTTTTTAGTCATTTTATCTATTTTTTCTACCGTTCTGCCTTTTTTGTCGACGTAAGTAGAAACGAAGCGTTTTAATTTAAGACCGTAAGCGATATTATCGTGAACGTTTAAGTGCGGAAATAACGCGTACCTTTGGAAAACCGTATTGATAGGGCGTTTATTAGGCGGAAGCATAGTAATATCTTTTCCGTTTAATTCTATTTTTCCTTGATTGGGCATTTCAAAGCCCGCAATCATTCTAAGCGTAGTGGTTTTTCCGCAACCGGAAGGACCTAACAGCGTTACGAATTCGCCTTTTCTTATGTAAAGGTTAAGGTTGTCTACAACGGTAGTTCCGTCGTAAATTTTGGTAACGTTGGATAAGTTGATAATCTTTTCTTCCGAAGCGTTAAAAGCTTTTTTGTTTTCTCCCATCTTTTCTCCTTTGTCAGAACGTCGGCGGCGCCGAAATCCATATAAATTTTGCGTCTTTTTGTTTTGTGTTTATAATATAATGTTTTTTGTCGGCTTTAAAGTAAAAACTTTCGCCTTTTTTGCAAACGTACTTTTTGTTTCCTAAATGAAGGGTAATTTCTCCTTCTAAAACGTAACCGAATTCTTCTCCTTCGTGCGGGACGTCTTCTTCGGTTGCATAGTCGGGCTTTAACACTATGTGCAGGGGCTCCATTAAATTTTTTTGCGCGTTTACCGCAAGGAAATTTTGTATTATTCCGTCCCCGATTTTTTCTATGTAGTCCTTTTCTTTAAAGACGATTTGTATTTCTTCTTCCTCCGTAAAAAACTCGCTTAAAGTAGTGCCGAGAGCGGATAGAATATCTATCAGCGTTGCTATAGAAGGGCTTGTTAAATCGTTTTCAAGTTGCGAAATGTATCCTTTGGTTAGTTCGCACCTGTCGGCTAGTTCTTCTTGCGTAAAATCGCATTGTAGCCTTAATTGTTTAATTTTATCTCCTATTACCATAATTTCCTTTTAAAAAACTTCGTTACGAGGGTTACCGATAATTAATTTTTTAAGCGTAAAAAAACCGTTTTCTACTGATTATTTTCTTTAAACTTTTTGTTTAGTAAAAGTAAACCAACGATTGATATTATATATACGATTGCCCGCGTTGTCAAACGATTTTAATAAAAAAAACAAAAAAATTGTTGACAAACAAATTATGCTGTAGTATAATATGTTTACCGCAAGTTCGGGTGTGAAACTAGAAAACAAAGTTTTTCAATTTTTTTAAAAAAATGCTTGACAAATTGAAATTTTTTATTTAATTATAGAGCAAAAATTTAAGGAAATATAAGGGATTTTAGTTTGTGGGATAATCGAGTGAGTCGTCGTAGACGGTAAACTTTAAATTTTTAGAATTTAGTTTAAGCTCTTCCATAAAATCGTCAAAGCGTTCGGGAGAGATAACGACGTTGGAAAACTGCCCGTTTTCAAAGTAAACCGATAGTCTTTTCGAATAAGTAAAACAAACTACTTCCGAAATCGTACTTATTAAAATACCGCTGTTTACAAAGCTTATTTTAAGCATAATTTTTCCGTTCTTTATATAATAATACGCGTTAAAAAGCGCGGAAACGGCAAATAGAATTACTGCAAAAGCGAAAAGTATTGCTAAAATATAGGACGGGTATTTATCTTTTAAAGAAGTATTTACCATTTTTATAACGTTTAAAATTATCGTTACGATAGAAATCGCCGTTATAACGAAAATTAAAACAATCGTGAGCGGAGTATATTTATATCTGTATTTTTTCATAATAAATCCTTTAAAAAGTTTTCTAAAAGCTATTTTAACACAAAATGCGTTTATTTACAATTTATTTGATTGACTTATTTTATAAAAATAAAGTATTATTTATGTATGAGTATATTAGAAATAAGAAATTTAACGCATAGATACGACGACAGATATCTATTTAAAAACGCGTTTTTACAAATTAATAACGGCGAACATTGCGGAATAGTCGGCTTAAACGGGGCGGGAAAATCTACGTTTATAAATATTTTGGCTGGAAATTTATCGCAAGACGACGGCGAAGTTTTAAAATCTCCAAGCGTAAGGTGGGGGTATTTAGACCAATTTGCATCCTTAGACGGTTCCTTAACAGTAATGGAATATTTATCGGACGCTTTTTCCTATTTGCACGAAAAAAACGCGAAAATGGAAAAAATGTACGAACAAATGTGCTTTTCTCAAGGCGACGAGCTTGACGAACTTATTAAAAAGAGTTCTAGGCTTTCCGACGAGCTTAACGACGAAGGTTATTACGAGCTAGACGCGAAAATTAAAAAAGTCGCAAGCGGTCTAGGGGTAAACAATTTCGGGTACGATACGCTTATTTCAAAGCTTTCGGGCGGGGAAAGGGCTAAACTAATGCTTTCCAAATTGCTTTTGACAAGTCCCGACGTTATGCTTTTGGACGAGCCTACCAACTTTTTGGACGTAGAACACGTAGATTGGCTTATAAAGTTTTTAAACGGCTTTAAAAAGACGTTTTTGGTTATTTCTCACGACTCGAAATTTTTAGACGCCGTATGCAAAAGCGTTATTAGTATAGAAAACGGCGGAATAAGAAAATACAACGGCAATTATCAGCAATATTTAGTTCAAAGAGAAATGATAGCCCGTCAGTACGAAGACGAATATAATCGTCAGCAAGCGGAAATCAAAAAATTACAAACTTATATAGATAAAAACAAGGCGAGAGCGGCAACTGCGGGAATGGCGAACGCGAGAAAGAAGATGCTTGACAGAATAGAAGTAATGGAAAAACCCGTTACTGTATACGAGGCTCAATTTTCTTTTCCGTATATATCACTAAACGCAAAAGAATTTTTAGTAGTAGAAAACTTAGAAATAGGCTATAATAAAGCAATTTTACCGCCTTTAAGTTTTACAATGAACTCTCAAACAAAGCTATGGATTAGGGGAACTAACGGGGTAGGAAAAACAACTTTAATAAAAACGTTACTCAAAAAAATTCCGTCCATCGGCGGTAAGTTCCGTTTTCATTTAGAAGCAAAACCTGCGTATTTAGAGCAAGAACTCGTGTTTGACGATTCTTCTTTATCGGCAACGGGGTATTATAGTTCTCGTTTTCCTAACTTGTCGGTAAAAATGCAAAGGAGCAACCTTGCAAAAGTGGGGATTAAAGGCGATTTGGCAATAAAACCGTTATGCAAAATGTCGGGCGGAGAGCAAGTTAGGGTTAAGCTTGCCGTTTTAGAACAAAAGCCGAGCAACGTTTTAATTTTGGACGAACCGACTAATCACCTTGACGTAATTGCTAAAAAAGCTTTGAAAGAAGCGTTGCAAAAATACGAAGGAGCTTTAATACTCGTCAGCCACGAAGAAGATTTCGCGCAAGATATTTGCGATAAAATTTTTGACGTTAAAAACAAATAGACGGCTTTAAAAAATAGATAAACGATAAAAATAAAGCAAAGTAATTTTAAAGCAAGTATAAAATTTTGCGCTTTCGCACTCACAAAATTGTAATTTTGTATTGCTTATTTAAATTGACGTCGGTTTTGCTTGTGAGCAAGTCCTTGGACAGAACTTCTAACTTTTAAATATTATAGATATAAACTATAAGAAGTAAATCTTTTGCCTTATGGCAAAATCTTTAAGCCCCTTG
>CAJMEI010000043.1 GCA_905212395.1 uncultured Christensenella sp.
TCAAGGTACACGAAAATGAAACAAAATTTAAACGTTATATTTTTTGGATATTACTTTTACTTTAAGCCATATTTTTAATATCGGTTATTTTTTGCGTGCCAAAAATTTTTAAAGTTAAAAGCTATGAATGACCGAAATAAAATTTCGGTCATTTTTTTTATAAGGAGAAAACAATATGATTATAGTTGTTAAAAAAGATTGCGACAAAAAGGAATTAAAAAATTTAACCGATTGGGTAAAAGACCAAGGTCTTAAAATCGACGAAAGTAAAGGCGCTAACAATTTAATATTAGGACTTGTCGGCGATACCAGTAAAATCGATATAGACCTAGTAAGGTCGCTCGATATTGTAGAAGACGTTAAAAGAATTCAAGAGCCTTTTAAATGCGCCAACAGAAAATTCCATCCCGAGGACACCATAGTAGACGTAAACGGTGTAAAATTCGGCGGAGATAATTTCGTATTTATCGCAGGTCCTTGTTCGGTAGAAACGGAAGATCAAATTATAGAAGTTGCTAAGGCCGTGAAAAATGCGGGCGCGAACGTTTTAAGGGGCGGAGCATTTAAGCCCAGAACTTCTCCCTACTCGTTCCAAGGTTTAAGAGAAACGGGAATCGACTTACTTTTAAAAGCTAAAAATGAAACGGGACTTCCTATTGTAACCGAAATTATGAGCGTTAGGCATATAGATTTATTCCAAGACGTGGATATTATACAAATAGGCGCAAGGGATATGCAAAATTTCGAGCTATTAAAAGAAGTGGGAAAAACTAAAAAACCCGTACTTTTAAAAAGGGGATTATGCAACACGATAGAAGAATGGCTTATGAGCGCGGAATACTTAATGTCGGAAGGCTGTAAAGACGTTATTTTATGCGAAAGGGGTATAAGAACGTTTGAGCCTTACACGAGAAATACTTTGGATTTATCGGCAATTCCGCTACTTAAAGAATTAACGCACTTGCCCGTAATAGTAGACCCGTCGCATGCGTCGGGAATATCAAGACTTGTTAAACCCTTATCTTTGGCAACGGTCGGTTCTGGAGCGGATGGGCTTATGATAGAAGTACACAATAATCCGAAAAAAGCTTGGTGCGACGGCGCTCAATCCATCACTCCCATACAATTTGACGAAATCGTAAAAAAAGTAAACGTAATTTTACCGCTTGTCGGAAAAGAGCATAGAGTATGAAAAACGTAGGAATTATAGGACTTGGAATAATGGGCGGTTCGTTTGGAAGAACGCTCGTTAAAAAAGGTAATCATGTCGTTTTCGGATACGACGTAAACCCGTCCGTTATGAAAAAGGCGGAAATGTTAAAGGCGTTTGACTATCCTTTAACAAAAGAAAACGCTAAAAAAATAGATATTTTAATAATTTCCGTTTATCCCAACGCATTTGAAGAAGTTTTAAAATCTATTTGTCCGTTTTTAAAAAAAGACGCTATTATCGTAGATTTTTGCGGTATAAAAAGAAACATTGTGGAAATAATGCGTGAATACGAAAAAATTTATCCGTCTTTAATTTTCGTTGGCGGACACCCTATGGCAGGAAGAGAATTTTCGGGGATAGACCATAGTAGCGTAAATTTGTACGATAAAGGTTCTATGATACTCGTAAACGTAAACGCCGATATTTTTAAATTAGAAGAAATTAAAAAATTCTTTTTAGAAGTTATGGCGCAAGTAGTTATTACGACAAGTGAAAAGCACGACGAAATGATTGCTTACACGTCGCAACTGTGTCATATAGTTTCTAACGCGTTTATAAAAAGCGAAACGGCGCAAAACCATTACGGATTTTCCGCAGGTAGTTATAAAGACCTAACGAGAGTTGCAAGATTAAACAGCGTTATGTGGACTGATTTAATGCTGAAAAATAAAGATAAGCTAAGTAAAGAATTGGGAATTTTAATAGAAAATTTACAAAAATATCAAGACGCTATCGAAAAAAACGACGCTGTTAAACTAAACGAACTACTAAAAGAAGGTAACGATTTAAAACTACAAATAGACGTAAAAAACGGTGGAAAGTAAAATGAGCGAAATAAAAATAAATGCAAGTAAACCATATAACGTATATATAGAAAAAGATTTTTCTTTATTTAAAGAAGTCTTTTATAAAACGGTTTCTTGCGATAAAGTTTTGGTTGTTACAGATGATAATTGCGTAAAATTTTACAACCATAAAATTAAAGATTTATTATCTGAAAAAACCGTTTACGAATACGTTATTAAGGCGGGAGAAGAGAGTAAAAATTCTGAAAACTACTTGGCAATTTTATCTTTTTTGGCTCGTAACGATTTTACCAGAAGAGATTGCGTTATAGCTTTCGGAGGCGGAGTCGTAGGCGATTTGGCGGGATTTGTTGCGTCAACGTATATGCGCGGAATTGCGTTTGTAAACGTAGCCACCACGCTTTTATCGGCGGTAGATTCTTCGGTTGGGGGAAAAACGGCTATCGATTTGCCATACGGTAAAAATTTGGTTGGAACGTTTTATCAACCGAGTCTTGTCTATATAAGTTTAGACTTTTTTAAAACTTTACCGCAAAAAGAAATCAGCAACGGCTTTGGAGAAATAATAAAATATTATTTTTTAACCGACGATATAACCGAAGAAGATTTGGTTACCGTTTCCGAAAATTTAATATATAAATGCGTAAACGTTAAAAGACAAATAGTTGAGCAAGACGAAAAAGAAAGCGGTGTAAGAAAGCTTTTAAATTTAGGTCATACAGTTGCCCACGCGATAGAAAAGTTGTCGAATTTTACCATTCCGCACGGAGAAGCAGTAGTAAAAGGTCTAAACGAAGCTTTAATAATGTCGCAAAAATATTTTTCGTTGTCCGGCGTTACGGTTGAAAAGGCAAAAAAAATTATTTCTTGCAAGGGGCACGATTTAACTATTCCGTTTTCTAAGGAAGAAATTATAAAAAATCTTGTAAACGATAAAAAGAACAACGGGAAAACGATAAGTTTTATACTATTAAATAAGCGCTTAAAACCTGAAATAATTGATTTAACTTTTGATAAAATTAAGGAGCTTTACTAAATGGACGTAAAAATAACGCCATCTAATATAAACGGAACGTTTTACGCTCCGCCGTCTAAATCGCAAGCGCATAGATTTTTAATTTGCGCCTATTTAAGCGGAGAAAAGGGAATAATAAATAATATCGGCACTTCCAAAGACGTTTTCGCAACGCTTTCGGCGTTAAAAAGCTTAGGGGTTGTTTGCAGGGAAAGCGTAAATAATAACGGCGAAGTGGTTTTTGAAAAAAGAGAAGTTATAAACGATAATCCTACGGTAAACTGTTTTGAAAGCGGTTCGACTTTAAGGTTTTTGCTTCCCGTTGCAAGCGCGTTAGGCATTAAATGTACTTTTACGGGAACGGAAAGGTTGCTATCCCGCCCGAATGACAAACTGATAAAAGTTTTAAACGAGCATAACGCCGATATAAACGGCTACGCTTTAGACGGAAAGCTTACGAGCGGAGTTTTTAAAATAGACGCAAGCGTCAGCTCGCAATATATTACGGGACTGCTGTTTTCATTGCCTATACTTGACGGCGATAGCGAAATAATACTTGAAAACGACGTAGTTTCAAAAGACTATATAACTTTAACGCTAGACGCCTTGCAAAAATTCGGAATTGAGATAACAAAAATAGATAACGGATTTTTTGTAAAAGGCAATCAAAAATACAAATTTTTAAATAATTTAAGCGTGGAAGGCGATTTTTCTTCGGCAAGCTTTTTGCTTACGGCGGGAGCGATAGGAGGAAAGGTTACTGCTAAAAACTTAAATTATAATTCTAATCAGGGCGATAAAAAAATTATCGAATTATTAAAAGAGTTCGGGGCAAACGTAGAAATTAAAGGAAACGAAATAACGGTAAGTAAAAACGAGAGAAATGCTTTTAATTTTAACGCGAAATCAACGCCCGATTTAATACAAATAGCAAGCGTACTTGCGTGTTTTGCTAGCAGAGAATGCAAAATTTCGGGAGTTGACAGGCTAAAAATAAAGGAAAGCGACAGGCTAAAAGGAATAATGGATTTTTTAAGTAAAAGCGGTGTAAAAAGCAAGTATTTACCCGATGAGCTTATAATTTTCCCGTCAAACCCCGTAGGAAATACGTTTAACGGCGATAACGACCATAGAACGGTTATGAGCGAGTGTATTTTATCGACTTATTCTAGGGGAAATTCAACGATTTTAGGCGCGGAAGCGATAAATAAATCTTATCCCGATTTTTTTAAAGACTTTACGCTTTTAGGGGGAAAAACAAATGTCTTGTTTTAACGGTAAACACATTAAAGTTGAAATATTAGGGGAGTCTCACTCCGCCTATATGTCGGTTAAAGGGCAAAACTTCCCCGATTTTAAAGTAGATAAAGAAAAACTTTACGCGTTTTTGGAAAGAAGAAAAGCCGTTTCGAAATTTTCTACCCCGAGAAAGGAAAAAGATTTTCCCGTATTCGAAAGCGAAAACGTAATAGAAAACGGGGAGTTTAACGCGAAAATTTTTAACGAAAACGTAAAGAGTAAAGATTACGATAATTTGTACGGAAAACCGCGTCCGTCGCATGCAGACTACAGTTGGTATTTAAAAGACGAGCAATTAAATTTTTCGGGCGGTGGAAGATTTTCGGGCAGGCTTACGGCAATGCTTTGTATTGCGGGCGGAATAGCCAAACAATACTTAGAAAGTAAAGGCGTAAAAATTTACTCTTTTATATCACAAATAAATGGGGTTAAAGGCAAAAGCTTTACTGACGGAGCAACTTTGAAAGAAGTTGAAAACGCTAATTTAAATCCGTGCTACGCTATTTCAAACGGCGAAAAAATGTTAGAAAGGATAGAAAAAGCTAGATCACAAGGGGATTCCGTAGGCGGAGTTGCGGAAGTTATCGTTTACGATATGATAAAGGGAATAGGCGATAATTTATTCGACGGATTAGAAAATAAAATAGCTTATTCGTTGTTTAGCGTTCCCGCAGTAAAAGGCGTAGAATTCGGTAGCGGGTTTGACGGAGTAGAGCTTTTAGCAAGCGAAGTAAACGACCAAATGGCGTTTAAAGACGGAAAAGTCGAGTTTTTAAGCAATAATTCAGGCGGAATTACGGGCGGAATTTCAAACGGTCAACCTATCAACGTAAAAGTTGCGGTAAAGCCTACGCCTACGATATTTAAAGAACAGCAAACGGTAGATTTAGTAAATAAAGAAACGGTAAAAATAAAAGCGAAGGGAAGACACGACAGTTGCATTCTTTTAAGGGCTTTACCGTGTTTGGAAAGCGCGGTCGCGCTAGCTATATTAGATGAAATTTTATAGGAGAATATTATGGAAGAATTGCAAAATTTAAGGACTAAGTTAGACGAAATCGATAAACAATTAACAAGCGACTACGTTAAAAGAATGGAAGTTTGTTCCGAAATAGGAAAAGTAAAAAAACAAACTTCAAAAAACGTAGAAGATTTATCCAGAGAGGGAAAAGTTTTGTTCAACGTTTTATCCGACGTAAACGACGAACTAAAACCTTACGTTAAAGAAGTATATAAAACCATTTTTTCCACGAGTAAAGCTTATCAAAGAGAGCTTTCTCAAAAGGACGGAGAATTCGTTAAAAAGATAAAAGAAGCGATAGAAAACGAAAAATCCGATTTGGAAATGACTGCAACCGTTGCTTGTCAAGGCGTAGAAGGGGCGAATAGTCATACTGCTGTTAAAAAGTTTATACAAGTTCCTTCGGTTTCGTTCTTTAAAAATTTTGACGGCGTTTTCTCGGCAGTAGACAAGGGTTTTTGTAAATACGGCGTTCTTCCCATAGAAAACAGTACCGCAGGTTCGGTTTTAGAAGTTTACGATTTAATTACAAAACATAATTTTTACATCGTAAAAAGCTTAAAACTTAAAATCGAACATTGCCTTGCTTCCGTTCACGGAGCTAGTTTAGAAAGCGTTAAAAAAGTTATTTCCCACACGCAGGCGTTAAGACAATGTAGCGAATTTATAAAGGCAAATAAATTATCGGAAGAAGAAAGTTCTAATACGGGCGTTAGCGCAAAATTAGTTGCCGAAAGTAACGATACGAGTTTAGCTACTATTTGTTCGCCCGAATGCGCCGAACTTTACGGTTTGAAAATTTTAAAGAGAAATATTCAAAATCAAAGCAATAACTACACGAGATTTATTCTAATTGCAAAAGAGCCCGTAATGTTAAAAGGGAGCGATAAGGTAAGTATCGTGGTAAGTCTTGCGCATAAAGTCGGCAGTTTGTCCGAACTTTTAAATAAATTCTCACTTGCGGGACTAAATTTAACTAAAATCGAAAGTCGTCCGCAAAATTCCGATTTTGAATTTTTATTCTATTTAGATTTTTCGGGCGATATAACCAGCGAAAAAGTTTTAAGACTTTTAAGCGAATTAGAATATTCTTCTCAATATTTTGAATTTTTAGGAAGTTATAAGGAAATTATATGAAATATTGTCTAATCGGGGAAAAGTTGGGGCATAGTTATTCGTCTTTTATTCACAACAGAATGGGGGTAGAATATTCTTTGCAAGCTTTTCCTGCGTCCGATTTACCAAACTTTGTCGCAAGTCGTAAATTTGACGGGTTTAACGTTACAATCCCATATAAAAAAGCGATAATTCCTTATTTAGACGAAATTTCCCAAGAAGCTAAAAAAATAGGCGCGGTAAATACCGTTATAAATAAAAACGGAAAACTTTTAGGCTATAATACCGATTATTTCGGCTTAACGTACGCCTTAAAAAAAGCTAATATCGCAATAAAAAATAAAAACGTTATTATTCTCGGTTCGGGCGGAGCATCTTTAACCGCTCAAACAGTTTGCCAAGATCAAAAAGCAAAAAGCGTAACGGTTGTAAGTAGAACGGGGCAAGTAAATTACGATAACGTTTACGATAAAAAAGACGCGCAAGTAGTAATAAATTGTACGCCTGTCGGTATGTTTTTAAATAGCGAAGACAGCGTTATAGATTTATCTAAATTTCCTTTATTAGTCGGCGCGTTCGATTTAATTTACAATCCCTTGCGTACTAAGTTTATTTTGCAAGCGGAAAGCTTAGGCGTAAAGGTCGGAAACGGACTGAGAATGTTAGTCGCCCAAGCTGTAAAATCGGAAGAAATTTGGCAAAATAAAAAGTTTTCGGACATGGATATAGAAAACGTTTATAAAGAATTATTGCGGGAAAAATTAAACGTTGTACTTATCGGAATGGCGTGTTGCGGTAAAAGCACTATCGGCAAAAGCTTAGCTACTAAACTTGGCAAAAGCTACGTCGATACGGACGAAGAAATTTTTAATACGTTTGGTAAAACACCACAAGATATTATTTTAAAGCAAGGCGAAAGCGTTTTCAGGCAAATGGAAAGGGAAGTGGTTAAAAAGGTTGCAAAGTTAGGAAATTACGTTATTGCAACGGGTGGCGGAGTTTGCCTTAACGGCGATAACGTTTCCGATTTAAAGAAGAACGGAATTGTAGTTTTAATAAATAGAAATTTGGATTTATTAAATTGCGATAATAGACCTATTTCCAAAGCCGAAGGTATAAAGGAGCTGTACGCCCGTAGGAAAAGCGTTTACGAAAACGCAAAAGATTTTACCGTAGAAAACAATTCTACCGTATCGGACGCGGTAGAAAGCGTGGAGAAAATATATGAAAATTTTAGTAATTAACGGTGTAAACTTAAATATGCTAGGTATACGCGAACCCGATTTATACGGCAAGCAAGATTATAAATCGCTTGTGAAATTTATTAAAATTTGCGCAAAAAATTTAAACGTAAAATGCAAAATAAAGCAGTTTAACGAAGAAGGCAAAATCGTAACTAGTATACAAAAGGCAAGAACTAAGTTTGACGCAATAGTAATAAACGCAGGCGCGTACACTCACACTAGCGTTGCCATTTTAGACGCTTTAAAAGCTGTAGCTTTACCCGTTGCGGAAGTTCATTTAACGGATATTGCCACTCGTGAAGAGTTTAGAAAGTTTAGCTATATATCGCTATACGCCGATGTTTTAATTAAAGGGGAAGGTTTTAACGGGTATAAAAAAGCGTTAGAATTTTTAAAAGATAAGTTTAATAAATCGGCTTGTGAATAAAACGATAGGGACTGTGTAAAACAGTCCCT
>CAJMEI010000044.1 GCA_905212395.1 uncultured Christensenella sp.
TGCGGTTTATATAGAAAAATGTAATTTTCCTATAAATTAATATAATTTTTAAACGCTTTTTAAAAAGCGTTTATTTTTTTGAAATTAAATTTTATTTAAAATATCGTTAAGAACGATTTTACAGTGTTCGTAGGTTAATCCGCCTTGCAAATAAGCGATATACGGCTCTTTTATAGGCGCGTCTGCAGAAAGTTCCAAAGACGAACCTTGAACGAAACACCCCGCCGCCATAATTACTTGGTGGTTATACCCCGGCATATCCCAAGGATAAAGAGTTACAAAACTGTCAACGGGCGAAAAAGATTGAATGGATTGAATAAAATCTATTAGTTTTTGTTCCGTAGGAAGTTTTACCGACCTAGTTATATCGTAAGGAATAGAATAAGCATTCGGGGAAGTTTCATAACCTTTTTCTTTCATAACCGCCCCGAAAAGCATATTGCCCTTTAAAGCTTGCAAAACGACGTGCGGAGCGATAAAAAATCCTTGATAAAAATATTGATAGCCGTATGCGTACGAACCTACTTCTCCGCCTATCGACGGCGAAGTAAGCCTATTTTCTATTAAAGTGATATATTTTTCCTTTCCCGCTAAATATCCGCCCGTTACGGCAAGTCCGCCTCCGGGATTTTTTATTAACGAACCCGCTATTATGTCTGCTCCGACAGACGTAGGTTCTTGTTTTTCAACGAATTCTCCATAGCAGTTGTCCACAAATATGCAACCGTTAAAACCTATTTCACGCAAAAAATCGACGGCTTTTTTAATTTCCGATATGGATAACGCGTTTCTCCACTCGTACCCTCTCGACCTTTGCAAGTAAACCATTTTAACGGTATTTTTACAAATAAAATCTTTAATTTTAGGATAATTTATGATTCCGTTTTCAAGCTCTATACTTTCAAATCTTACTCCGAAATCTTTTAAAGAACCTATTTGACTTCCGTTTATCGTATCATCTAAAGTGTCGTAAGGTTTTCCGGTTATCGACAAGAAAATATCGTTCGGACGAAGTATTCCGAAAAGCCCCAACGTTAGCGCGTGCGTTCCCGAAACTATATTAGGCGAAACTATCGCTTTTTCCGCGTCGAAAACTTGCGCGTATACTTTTGCGAGCGTATCTCTGCCGTTGTCGTCGTAGCCGTAACCGTTAGTTCCGTTAAAATGTCTTAACGCTATTTTTTTGTCTTTAAAAGCTTGTAAAACTTTATTTTGATTAAATAAAGCTATATCTTCTAATTGTTTAAAATACGGTTGTAATTTTTCTTCGCAAATCTCTATTAATTTATCCATTTATTTACCTTTTCTTTCAGCTGTTCGAAATTATTTTGCGTAATATAATTTAAGTTTTCAAACTTTTTAAAAAAAGTTATTTGACGTTTTGCGTATCTTCGGGTATTTTGCTTTATAGTTTCGGCAAGATTAGAATAATCGCCCGAAATTATCGCGTCGTACGTTTCTTTATAGCCGATACCCTGCATACACTGATTTTCTTTTGTCAATCCGCCCGAAATTAGCCCTTTTACTTCTTCGACAAGCCCTTTTTCAAGCATTAAATCTACTCTTAAATTTATTCTTGAATATAATTCTTCTCTATTCCATTCGGGCATAAAAGCAATAAACGAAAATCTCGGTTTTTTATCATCCGAAATTTCGGACTTCTTTTTACCCGTAATATCGTAAATTTCCAACGCCCTTATAACCCTTTTTACGTCGTTAGGCGAAATTTTTAAAGAAGACTCGTAGTCGCGCGATTTAAGTAGAGAGTATAAGTATTCGTTTCCATTTAAAGCTACTATTTCTTTATATTTTTCCCTGATTTTTTCGTCCGCGCCCGTATTGCCATAGGACAAATCGTAAATAAGAGAATTTATATAAAAACCCGTTCCGCCACAAATAATAGGTATTTTTCCTTGATTTAAAAGAGATTTTAATATAGGCATAGCCATATTTTCGTAATCGTCGACCGAAAACGAACTTTTTTCGTCTACGCAGTCTATTAAATGGTGCTTTACGAGTTTTCTTTCTTCTTCACTCGGCTTTGCCGTACCTATATCGAGCTTTTTATAAATCGCAAGCGAATCCGCCGAAATTATTTCGGTATTTAATTCTTGCGCAAGCTTAATCGCAAGGTCGCTTTTACCCGACGCGGTAGCTCCGCAAATAACTATTACACGATTCTCTTGAACCATTTGTATATTTCCGTTTTAGTTATTTTTACGGCTACGGGTCTGCCGTGCGGACATTTTAATCCGAAATTATCGTTTAATTTTTTAGTTAAAACGTCTATTTCCGTTTTCGAAAGTTTATACCCCGCTTTTATAGCGTGCTTACAGGCTTTTTGCATAAGCTTTTCCAAAATCATAGTCGGAGTATCGCATTTTTCTAAGTTTTCTTGCGTTAAATCGTCTATGAATTCTTTAAAATCCATATCCATTAGCTCTACGGGAACCATTGTTACTACGTAAGCGTCGTTATAAGATTTCTCCATTACTATACCTAAATTTTTCACGTAAGGCATAATTTTTAAAAGAGTTTGTTCTTCCAACGGATTAGGCTTTATTGTAAAAGGCACTAAAAGCGGTTGAGAAATTATATTAAGCTTACTGTAATTAAGCATTTTATCGTATAACAACCTTTCATGAGCGGCGTGTTGGTCTACTATATACAAATCGTCTTTCTTTTGATAAATTAAAAACGTATTAAACGCCTGTCCTATAAAAATTAACGGGTCTTCTATTTCGATTTTTAATTGTTCGGCTTTTTCTTTTTCAAGTTTTTCGATATAGAGTTTATTTTGAGCAAAAACGTCTAGTTGTTCTTGCGTTTCTTGTCTTTTAGGTTCGGGCTTATCGAATACGGAAGAAAACGGATTAATTTTACCCTTTTGTTCCCTGTAAGGTTTTACCAAATCCTTTACCGTAAAAGTAGCGCTTACGGCGTTTTTATTTTCTTCTATAATCGGTCTTTGCTTTTTTAGCTCGTCTTCATCTTTGTTTAAGTCGATTTTAACGATGTCCAAGGCTTGACTCGTTCCGTCCAAAACGCTCGATATAACGGAATAAATAGTCGAATAGACCACTTGATTGTTTTGAAATCTTACGTCGGCTTTATTCGGATGAACGTTCACGTCCACAAATTCGGACGGCATATCTATATTTAAAACGTAAAACGGATATTGCCTTTTCATAAGATAGGACGAATACGCGTTGGTAACAGCCAAATTCACGGTTGAATTTATAACGTATCTTCCGTTTACGAGAAGCGTTTGATAAGTTCTGTTCGATTTTAAATAATTGTGTTTACCGATATACCCTTTTATTGAAATTCCGTTTTTTTGCGTTTCTATATAAAAACAATTATTTATAACTTCGTATCCGTAAACGTTTATCATTGCGGATTCGAGTCCGTCCCCGTACGTTTGAAAAATAACCTTGTCGTTTAACGTGTAAGTAAAAGATATTTCGGGTTTAGAGAGCATCATTCTGCAAACTATATTAGAAATTTCCGCCTCTTCGCTTTTCGGGACTTTTAAAAACTTTGCTCTTACGGGCGTATTGTAAAACAAGTCCTCAACTAAAATTTTAGTTCCCTTTTTACACGGAAAATATTCTACGTCGGATATACTACCGCCGTAACAACGAATCATACCGCCCGCTTCTCCGTCTTCTGTTTTGGAAATTATCGTAGATTTGGAAACTGCGCCGATACTAGCCAAAGCTTCTCCTCTAAAACCCAAAGTTAAAATTCTATCTAAATCTTCAACGTCGGCAATTTTACTCGTAGCGTGCGGTAAAAAAGCCTTTTTTAAATCATCGTAAGAAATTCCGCTACCGTTATCCGTAACTTCTATAAGCTCCGTACCGCCGTTAGTTACCGTAACGTCTATTTCAGTAGCGCCCGCGTCTATTGCGTTTTCAATAAGTTCTTTTGCGACCGAACAAGGCCTTTCTACGACTTCTCCCGCAGAAATTCTATTAAAAACGCTACTAGGTAGAACGTTAATTTTGCTCATCACAAATCTCCTTTAAATCGCATATCAGTTTCATCGCTTGAAGTGGAGTAAGATTGTTTACGTCCGTATCTTTCAAAGCTTTTATTACCATGCTTTCCGGCTTTTCGTCCGTTATCTCGTCTTCTTCGACAAGTCTTACACCTTTTTCGGTAATTACGTCGTTTTTGGTTAAACTATTTAAAATTTGTTTTGCCCTTTTCGTAACGGATAAAGGAATACCCGCCAAAGAAGCGACTTCTATACCGAAACTTTTATTCGCGCTACCGCGCATAACTTTTCTTAAAAATACTATTTGTCCGTTAAGTTCTTTTATCGTAATCTTATAGTTTTTAACTCCTTGTAAAACGTTTTCCAGTTCGCTCAACTCGTGATAGTGCGTCGAAAACAAAAGTTTTGCCTTTAACTCGTTATTTAAATACTCTACTACCGCCCAAGCAATACTTAAACCGTCGTAAGTGCTCGTTCCCCTACCTACTTCATCTAATATAAGTAGGCTGTTAGGGGTTGCGTTCATAATTATTTGAGCTACTTCGCTCATTTCAACCATAAACGTACTTTGGTCGGAAATCAAGTTATCTCCTGCCCCTACTCTCGTAAATATTTTATCTACGACGGGGATTCTTGCTTCCCTACACGGTACGAAACTACCCGCTTGCATTAAAATATTTATTAAAGCTATTTGACGCATATAAGTGCTTTTGCCCGCCATGTTAGGACCTGTGATAATAATTGTTCTATTATCGTCGTTATCCATTAAAACGTCGTTGGGAACGAAAGAGTTTTTGCTTATCTTTTCAACTACGGGATGTCTTGAAGCAGTTAATTCCAAACGTTCGCCGTAAGGTAACGGTTCGGGTTTACAATATTTGTTGTTTTTTGCAACCGTCGCAAAACTCAATAAAGCGTCTAGTACTGCCACCGCTTTAGCCGTTTTTTGAATTTTATCTATGTTTTGATAAAGTACGCCTTTTATTTTGTTAAAGATTGCTATTTCCAACTCTATCGCCTTATCCGAACTTCCTAATATTTCGTCTTCTAAGTTTTTTAACTCTTCGGTAACGTATCTTTCGCCGTTTACCAAAGTTTGTTTTCTAACGTAATTGTAGGGAACTAAATTTTTAAACGAATTAGAAATTTCAATGTAGTATCCGAAAACTTTATTGTATCTTATTTTTAAAGTCTTTATACCCGTTTTTTCTTTTTCTTCGTTCTCTAATTTTTCTATTAAATTAGTTGCGTTAGTCGTTATAGAACGGTATTTGTCAAGTTCTTCGTCAAACCCGTTTTTAACGAATCCACCGTTTTTAATTTGTACGGGCGTATCGTTTGCTACTATCGCGCTTTTGATTATAGACGTGATTTCGTCAAAAGAATCTATTTTTTGTTCTACTGCCTGTAACATAGAGCTTTTTAAGGTGGCTAGAATCATTTTAACGGAAGGCAAAACGTCTAAGGATACGCTTAACGAAACGCAGTCTTTTGGATTTAAGTTGCCGTTTGAAATTTTTCCGCACAATCTTTCAACGTCTTTTACGCTTTTTAAAAGCGACGAAAGATTTTCTCTCGCCATATTATTGTTAAAAAACTCTTCTACCGCGTCTAATCTTAAATTTATTTTATCCACGTCGGTTAAAGGCGACAATAGCCACTCTCTTAACTTTCTCGAACCCATCGCAGTGTTCGTTTTGTCCATAAGCCATAAAAGCGTGCCGTATTTTTCTCCGCCTTTGCTGTTTTTAACAATTTCTAAATTGTTTAACGTGGAACTATTTAACGATAAATAGTCTGCGTCTTTATATATCGTAATTTTATTTACGTTGGAAATAGAATGCTTTTGCGTTTCGTATAAATAAGCAAGCAAAGCCCCGCTCGAACACACGCTCTCGGGCTTATCGTCTAACGCAAGTCCGCTTAAAGAAATGGAATTAAAATGGTTTAATAATTCCCTTTCGGCGTTCGATTGCATAAAAAATCTATCGTTGTACGCTATAAGCGACGGTAATACTCTTTGTTTTATTATGGGAAGCTCGTTAAATACCTTAACGCCTTCCGCCGTAGAAATAATTTCAGACGGAGAAATTCTTACCAAAGCGTCGCAAATTTGAAGTAAAGTCGCTTGTTTGAAGTTTTGAGTATAAAATGCGCCCGTCGTTATATCCGCCCAAGATACGGCGCAACCTTTATTCGTGTAATAAAGGCACGCAACGAAGTTGTTCGTTTTTTCGTCTATTTGATTGTCTTCCGTAAGCGTCCCTGCGGTAACGATTTTTACTACTTCTCTGTCGACCACGCCGTTTTCGTTAGCTTTATCTGACAACTGTTCGCAAATTGCAACTCTTTCCCCAAGCGATACTAATTTCGCCACGTACTGGTCTGCGCTGTGAAAAGGTATTCCGCACATAGGCGCTCTTTCTTCTTGTCCGCAAGACTTGCCCGTTAAAGTTAAATCTAACAAATTAGATACTTTTATCGCGTCGTCGTAAAACATCTCGTAAAAATCGCCTAATCGATAAAATAAAACGCAATCTTTATATTTTTCTTTCATCGCAAGGTAATGTCGCATCATAGGAGAAAATTTCTTTTCGTCTATAATTGCCGTCTTTTGCACGTTTTCCATATCACTCTCCGTCAACTAATTCTCCGAATAACGAAATTCCGTTTACTTTGTTAATTTTTATCTTTATGAATTCGCCTATTTTGTCTTGTTCGCAAGCAAAATATCCCATTCTGTTATAAACGTCCCTTCCCATATAAAGGTTACGTTTTTTATCGTAATCTTCCACCAAAATTTCTATCGTTTTACCTTTATAACTCTTAGTTTGCTCTCTCGTTAAATCGTTTTGATAAGCAACGAGCCTTGTAATTCTGTCCTTTTTGGTTTGCTTGTCTATTTGCCCTTCCATTTTGTCGGCTACCGTTCCGCTACGCTTTGAATATACGAACGTAAACGCTCCCGAAAACTTAGCCTGCTCTACAACCGATAAAGTTTCTTGGAAATCTTGTTCCGTTTCCGTAGGAAATCCTACGATTATATCGGTTGAAATAGCGCAATCGGGAATAATGCTTCTTATCATTTTTACTTTATCCAAATATTGTTCTTTTGTATATTTACGATTCATTTTACGCAAAATATCACTACTGCCGGATTGCAAAGGCAAATGAACGTAAGGACATATTAAATCGGGATACTCGCTCATTACTTTTATCAACTCTTCGTTTACGTCTTTCGGATGGTTAGACATAAAGCGAATACGGAATTTTTCTCCCGAATGCTTTTGAGCGATTATTCTTAAAAGTTCGGGAAAATATGGTTTTCCTTCATAGCAATAAGAGTTTACGTTTTGACCTAAAAACGTAATTTCCTTATAGCCTTGACTTAAACACAAATCGACTTCCGAAATAATTTCGTTTAAATCTCTGCTTCTTTCCCTACCCTTAACGTAAGGCACGATACAGTAAGTACAAAAATTATTACACCCATAAACGATATTTATCCACGCGTTAGGATAACCCGTTCTGACGTAAGGATTTTCGGCAATTAAATTAGTTTTCAGCTTATTCGACAACTGCCTGCTTAACTCTTCGGGGTCGTTTGCGCCGAATACTATATCGACGAACGGAAAAGTTTTTAATAATTTCTCTTTCGCCCCCACTTGCTCGGTCATACATCCGCCTACGGCGATTATTAAAGACGGCTTTTGCTTTTTTAACTTTTTTAACGCCCCTATGTTCCCGTAAGCGTGAGTTTCAGCGCTTTCTCTTATACAACAGGTGTTAAAACAAACAATATCGGCTTTTTCTATTTCTTCAGTTTTTGTGTAATCATTTGTAAATCCATCCAGTCCCACTTTGGAGATCGGATTCAGACATTGATACTGAAACATCTTACAGATTCTCCTTCTCAAATTTTTTCATGAACTCTACTAACTTCTCAACGCCCTCTTTTGGCATAGCGTTGTAGATGGATGCTCTCATACCGCCAACGGTACGATGTCCTTTTAAGTTTACAAATCCGGCTTCTGTTGCCTCTTTTACGAATTTTGCATCAAGATCCGCATCTCC
>CAJMEI010000045.1 GCA_905212395.1 uncultured Christensenella sp.
TTAAATTTAAACTAACCGCTTATTTTTTTAAATTTCTTAACTCCAAAAGTAAATAATAGTATAACGCCTAAAACGGCAAGAACGGACGTTATGATAATCGTAAATATCGCTTGTCCTTTAAACAAATCGAAAAAAGAATCTATAGTTTTTAGTCTCTTATTATAGTAAATATAAGTATATAATCCTTGTATAAAACTAAAGGCAAACGTAATTCCTATAAATACCGCCTCGGAAGCCGAACGCTTTACTACCTGAGTTTCGCTTTCCCAATCTAACGACGGCAATAAGAGATTCGTAATTAATCCCCAAGAAGATATCATAATAGGCAAACCAAAAGCGACTACCGCCGAGAAAATTATAACGATAGCGTTAAGTTTACCGACAATAAATATATTAAACATAATTAACGTATACGTTAGCGAAATAAACGAAGGTAACGCGCAAAGTAAAAATTTAGCTAGAATAATCGTTCGCGCTTTTATAGGAGAGCTACGCAAAATCCATAAAGTTTTTCCTTCTATGGATACAGCTACTGCGGAAGGAGTTCCTATTCCCGCAAAAAGAGTCGTTAACACAATAAACGACGTAAAAATAATCGTAAAGATTAATACTCCTATCGGCGAATCGTCCGACAATAAGTTTTCTCCCCTAAATGAAATTAAAACCGTTCCCAACATAACCGTTAAAATAGGTCCTCCTAACGAATTGATAGAAAACGACGCGCTTGAAAAAAAACATTTTAAATTTCTTTTGATTTCGCTTGCAAACGGAGAGTTGGTTTTGTTTGCTTTAATTTTTTTGCTGTGTTTGACCTTTGAAACGGCATTCCTTACGCCTAAGAATATCAAATTAGTTAAAATAACCGTTATAACGATGGAAATTATAGAAATTATTAGGTATATGCTAAATCCCGTTCCGCTAGATTGAACCCATTTTGCAAAATCTTGCAATTTAAAGTAAATATACCCATATCCCTTACCGAATGCCTTTGGCAAGAACATAAGCGCAAAAAACAACGCTAAAACAAAAAATATTTGCCAAAAACTTTTAGCCCTAAAAAACGAGCAAAAGTATAAAATAAGCGTTCCTATTAAGACACCTAAACTTGTAGATATAAGGTTAGAGAAAATTAGCGATAAGATAATCAAAACCGCGTTATAATTTTCTTTTACGTTGGACTTTAAAACCGCAAGATAAGAAAAAAAGAATATAAACGCCGAAATAATAACGCCGAAAACTAATATTCTTACAAATTTACTTATTACTACGTAAATTTTCTTTACGGGAAAACTCAACACAAGTTCCATATCTTTAGATTTATAAAATCCACCTAAAACGTTAAAAAGACTCGTTAAAAGCAAGAAGATAAACACTCCCGAAAAAATTAAAGAATAAAAGTTAGCCACTTTATTTACGTTTTCGGGCGCATTTTCTTGCATAATGAAATAGTTTTTAGAGTAATAGTAGATATACCCGCCGAAACATCCCGCCAATATTAACAATACTAATATTACCGCGCTTGTTTTAGCTTTTTTACCCTTTCTTTTTTTGTGTATAAACTTATTTATTCCGAATAAGCTCAATAATTGAACTTTAAGTAAAGAAATCATTTCGACCATCTTTTTACTCTCCGACTTTTTTATCTTCGTCGAAATCCGACAAGTCTTTCGTTCCGTAAATAGATAAAAATTTATCTTCTAGCGAACCTTCTCCCTTAACTTCTTCCATAGAACCGTTGGCAAGTAACTTTCCTTCTTTAATAATCGCCACTTTATTACAAATTTTTTCCGCAACTTCCAAAACGTGCGTGGAAAAGAATATCGCTCCGCCGTTATTGCAAAGTTCCGTCATTACTTCTTTTAATAAAAACGTCGCCGAAGGGTCTAATCCTACGAACGGCTCGTCCATAACCAACAATTTGGGACTATGGATTAAAGACGCTATTATTACTATTTTTTGACGCATTCCGTGAGAATAAGACGAAATTAAATCGTCCAAAACCCCTTGCATTTCAAACATCGTAGAGTATTTTTCGATAAGTTTATTTCTTTGGTTTTTTTCAACTCTAAACATATCGGCTACGAATTTTATATATTGTCTACCCGTTAAATAAGAATAAATGTCGGGATTATCGGGAATGTAAGAAGTTATTTTTTTACAAGCGATAGTATCCGTTTTTACGCTTTTACCGTCTATATATATTTCACCCTCTTCAAAAGAATGAATTCCGCAAATTGCTTTAATCGTGGTAGATTTACCCGCCCCGTTGTGTCCGATAAATCCGTAAATATCACCCGCTTCTACGGTTAAAGACAAATCGTCTACGGCAACTTTATCTCCGTATTTTTTAGTTAGATTTTTAATTTCCAACATAGCCATAAAATTTTTCTCCTTTATTTTTTAAAATTTAAACGAAATGGCGAATATATACGCCTATATGTCGATAAATCTTGTATAATTACTAGAATAAACCTACTATTTTACCGTCGTCCGTAATATCTATTTTTTCAGCCGACGGAATTTTAGGAAGCCCGGGCATTGTCATTATATCTCCCGTGAGAACTACGATAAATCCTGCTCCTAAAGAAATTTTTACCTTTTTAACCGTAATCGTAAAATCTTCCGGCGCGCCGAGCAAACTTGCGTCGTCCGAAAAAGAATATTGAGTTTTCGCAATACATACGGGAAGTTTGTCAAAACCTAATTCGGTTAGTAATTTTATTTCGCTTTCCGCTTGCGAAGTATAATTTACGCCTTTTCCGCCGTAAATTTTGGTTACTACCGCGTTGATTTTTTCCTTAATGGAACAATTTAACTCGTAAGCGAATTTAAAATGGGATTTTTGCTCGCATAAAGACACGACTTCTTTGGCTAGCGTTTCGCCACCTTTTCCGCCGTCTGCCCAAACCGTAGAAAGTTTTACGTTTACTCCTATTTTTTTACATTCTTCTATTACCAAATCGAGTTCCCTTTGAGTATCGGTCGGGAACGCGTTCACCGCCACCACGCAAGGCAACCCGTAAACGTTTTTCATGTTTTTAACGTGTCTTAAAAGGTTAGGCATACCTTTTTTTAACGCGTCAAGGTTCTCGGTAGACAAATCCGTCTTTTTTACTCCGCCGTGCATTTTTAACGCCCTAACCGTAGCCACAACCACCACTGCGGACGGCTTTAAATTAGCCGTTCTCATTTTTATATCCAAAAATTTTTCAGCGCCTAAATCTCCGCCGAACCCCGCTTCCGTTACGACGTAATCTCCTAGTTTTAACGCCGTTTTCGTAGCTATTACACTGTTACAACCGTGAGCGATATTCGCAAACGGTCCGCCGTGAATAATTGCGGGCGTTCCTTCCAGCGTTTGCACTAAATTCGGCTTTATAGCGTCTTTTAAAAGTACCGCAAGCGCCCCTTGCGCTTTTAAGTCCGAGCAGTATACGGGTTTTGAATCGTAAGTATAACCCACTATTATTTTGGCAAGTCTGTTTTTTAAGTCGGAAATATTTTCTGCAAGACATAGTATAGCCATTATTTCGGACGCTACCGTTATATCGAATCCGTCTTCTCTCGGCGTGCCGTTTGCTTTTCCGCCTAAACCGTCTACGATAAACCTTAACTGCCTATCGTTCATGTCGACGCATCTTTTCCAAGTAATTCTTCTTACGTCGATATTTAAAGAGTTGCCCTGTTGAATATGGTTATCAAGCATTGCGGATAATAAATTGTTGGCTACCCCTATGGCGTGCAAATCTCCCGTAAAGTGAAGATTAATATCTTCCATAGGAATAACTTGCGCGTATCCCCCGCCCGTAGCTCCGCCTTTTATTCCGAACACCGGCCCTAGAGACGGCTCTCTTAGCGCAACGACTACGTTTTTACCTATTCTTCTTAACCCGTCCGCCAAGCCTATGGTAGTGGTAGTTTTACCTTCTCCCGCAGGGGTAGGCGTCATAGCCGTAACGAGTATCAATTTTCCGCATTTGTCCGCCGATATGTCGCTAAAATTGATTTTTGCTTTATATTTTCCGTATCTTTCTATATCGTTTTCATCAATTCCCGCTGCTTCCGCTATTTTTTCTATCGGCAACGGTTTTACCATTTGAGCTATTTCTATATCAGTCATTTTTTACCTACTTTTTATTTATTTAACGTTTAACCCGCTTACGCTTTAACCTCAATTTTTTTACAAAATAATCTAATTTTTATATTTCTCGCTTATATTGCCATCGGTTTTGATTGTAAGCAAATCTCTAATAAACTTCCGATAAGACAACTATAATCTAAAACTGAACATTAGTCAAGTACAAGTTATAAATCCTTAACTGAATTCTTATTTTTGATAATTTAAGTTATTTTTTAATATAACGTCGTGAGCGCCGCCTTCTACTATACTCGTGGAAGAAACTACGGTCATTACCGCTTTTTCGTGTAATTCTTTTAAGGTTGTAACTCCGCAGTTGCACATTGTAGATTTTACTTTATATAAACTTTTTGCGACGTTATCTTTAAGCGTACCCGCGTAGGAAACGTAAGAGTCTACCCCTTCTTCGAACGAAAGCGAGTTTTTACCGCCCAAATCGTACCGTTGCCAATTTCTTGCCCTATTGCTTCCTTCTCCCCAATATTCCTTATAATAAGTACCGTTTATGTTTACTTTGTTCGTGGGAGATTCGTCAAAACGAGCAAAGTACCTACCTAGCATTAAAAAGTCTGCGCCCATTGCAAGAGCAAGCGTCATGTGATAATCGTGTACGATTCCGCCGTCCGAGCAAACAGGAATATAAATTCCCGTTTTTTCGTAATATTCGTCCCTTGCCTTTACTACTTCTATTAAAGCGGTCGCTTGTCCCCTACCTATACCTTTAGTTTCTCTGGTAATACAAATAGAACCGCCACCGATTCCTACTTTTATAAAGTCCGCGCCCGCTTCGGCCAAGAATAAAAATCCTTCTTTATTTACAACGTTACCCGCTCCGACTTTTACTTTATCTCCGTAATTTTTCCTGATAAATTCAAGCGTCTTTTTTTGCCAACAAGTATACCCTTCGGACGAATCTATACACAAAACGTCCGCGCCCGCATCTAAAAGCGCAGGAACTCTTTTTTCATAGTCTACGGTGTTTATTCCCGCTCCGACGATATATCTTTTGTTAGAATCCAAAAGTTCGTCGGGATTTTCTTTATGTTGGTCGTAATCTTTTCTGAAAACGAAATATAAAAGATTGCGGTCGTCGTCGATAATGGGTAAAGCGTTTATTTTATGTTCCCAAATTATGTCGTTCGCTTCCTTTAAAGACGTGTCCTTTTTAGCCGTAATAAGTTTATCGAACGGCGTCATAAATTCTTTAACTTTTAAATCTGGCGACATACGACTTACCCTGAAATCTTTGCTCGTAACGAGTCCTACCAATTTTCCGTCGGGCGCGCCGTCTTCGGTAATCGGAATAGTGCTGTGCCCCGTTCTTTTAACAATTTCGACTACGTCGAATAAAGTATCTTCGGGGGATAAAGACGAATCGCTTACGACAAAGCCCGCTTTGTGTTTCTTTACCCTTTTTACCATTTTCGCTTGATTTTCTATTGATTGCGAACCGTAAATAAAGGAAATTCCGCCTTCTTTTGCAAGAGCAATAGCCAAAGTATCGTTAGAAACCGATTGCATTATTGCCGACACTAGCGGTATATTCATTTGTATTTCGCTCTCTTCGCCTTTTTTAAATTTTACCAAAGGCGTATTTAATTTGACGTTTGCGGGAATACATTTTTCGTCCGTATATCCCGGTATTAATAGATATTCGCTAAACGTTCTTGAAGGCTCTTCGTAATACTTCGCCATATTATCCACCTCTCTAAGTAAAATAATAAACGCAAAAAAGAACATTACTTTTTTTGCGTCTTTTTACAATATTAGCATAATTTTTTTTTAAAGTCTATCATTTTATAAAAATTATGTTTTTCGTTTGACAATTACTTTTAAAAATCATATAATAATGTGAATTAAATTCATGTTTAAGGGAAACTATGTTAAAATTTTTAAGCAAGCTTTTTATTAAAGATTATAAAAATTATCAAAACGATAAGGTAAGGGAAAAATACGGATTTTTAACTTCCGTAACGGGAATAGTTTTAAACCTTATTTTATTTTCGGTAAAACTTTTCGCGGGAATTTTAAGCGGAGCGGTTTCCGTTACGGCGGACGCGTTTAACAACTTGTCGGACGCGGGAAGTTCTTTGCTAGCGTTAATCGGCTTTAAACTCTCTTCTAAACCAAAAGACTCCAAACACCCGTTCGGACACGGAAGAATAGAATACGTTGCAAGTTTACTTGTAGCCGTGTTAATAATTCTCGTCGGATACGAACTTATTACTTCTTCTATCAAAAAAATCATACACCCGTCTGACGTTACTTTTTCTATTTTGGCTTTATCGATTTTAATAATAAGCGTTTTGGTAAAGTTATATATGTTCGCCTACAACTTATATTATTCCAAAAAAATAAATTCGCCCGTTTTAAAAGCAACCGCCTTAGACAGCGTTTCGGATACGATTTCCACTACCGTGGTTTTACTTGCGTTTTGTTTAAACAAGGTAGTTTCTTTCCCATTAGACGGATATATAGGCGTACTTGTAGCCCTTTTTATTATATTTACGGGTTTAAAATCTTTAAAAGAAACGGTAGGCGTTATAGTCGGAGAAAAACCCGACAAAGTTTTAGTCGAAGAAATAGAAAAATTCGTATTATCCTACGACGTAGCTGTAGGTCTTCACGATTTGATTATTCATAACTACGGAATAAACCGTTATATAATTTCTATGCACGTTGAAGTCCCCGCAGAAGAAAACGCGGTGGAAATTCACGAACGGATAGACGAAATAGAACAAAATTTATCAAAAAAATTTAATTGTCTTGCCACCATTCACATGGACCCCGTTTTTGTAAACGACGAAAAAACAAAGAAATATAAAAGTCTTGCTATTGAAATTATAAAAAGCATTAATCCCGAATACTCCTTGCACGATTTTAGAATGACCGACGGGAAAAACAATATAAATTTAATTTTCGACGTAATTATCCCCCACGAAGAAAAAATTTCCACTGATAAAATTCAAGAAAAAATAAAAGCTAAATTTAAAGAAAAAGACGAAAAATTAAACGCGGTTGTAAAGTGCGAATACTCTTTCGTATAAACTTTACGACTTTATCGAAATTTTTTACAAAAACAAAATAAATATTTTTGCGACAATTTTTGTCGCTAAAAACAAACCTTAACTAAAATAGTGGTATAATTATAATAGCGTTTAGTGATATTTAAAGGCGGTGAAACGGGTGAAAAGTTTTTACGCCAGACTGTCGCTTAAAATTGCGTTAAAAAAACGTAGCTCTTTCTCCGCGTTTTAAAGGAGAAGAATATGGATAAGAACGTATTTATAGTACTACAAAAATATTCTTTGGAAGTTTTATTTTTAGCTTTACTCGCCCTTATTTGCGATAAGCTGATTTTAAAAGCCTTTAAAGATAAAGCCAAAAAATTTTCTTTTTACGTTCCGTACGTTTTAGGGATAATATTTTACGCTATTTATTCGCTAATTTTTCTTAAATCTTCCGACAACGTTTTCAACATGGGTATAACTACGGGCGCAATTTGCATGATTTACGACTCCATTATTTCGGAAGACGATTCTTTAAAAAAATTGCTTACCGCATTCGTTAAAGAAGAAAACGTTAAAGAAGCCGAAAAAGCTATTAAAAAAAGTAAATTTCAAAAAGAAGAAGTAGAAAAAATCGTAAAAAAATACAGCGCGCTTCCCTTGACGGAACAGGAAGTACAAACGTTCGTAACGCTTATTTTACAAAAAAAAGAATAATTTTTTAAGACGGTTTTTACCGTCTTT
>CAJMEI010000046.1 GCA_905212395.1 uncultured Christensenella sp.
TGTTTTTAAACCATTCTTTTTTAGAAATAATGTAAGATTTCCCCTTAAATAAAAGTTCCACATAAACTACGTCTATTTTCCCTAAATGATTGCAAATTATTATTGTGTTGCCTTCGTTGGTAAGACGTTCTTTATGAATGGTTTTAAAAGGATAAAAAATCCTAAAAAAAGGCGCTAATAAAAAACGAACTATTGAATAAAACATTATTTAATCCTCTTTAATACTTCTTGACAAACTTGTTCTATATTTAAGTCGGAAGTGTCTATTTCTACTGCGTCGTCAGCCTTTTTTAAAGGCGCTATTTCTCTATGTGAATCTCTATAGTCTCTTTCTTCTATTTCTTTTTTAAGTTGTTCGAACTCTACTTTTTCGCCTTTTTCTAAAAGTTCGTTATATCTTCTTTTAGCTCTGCAATCTACGCTTGCGGTAATAAAGAATTTATATTCCGCGTTTGGGAGAACGGTAGTTCCTATATCCCTGCCGTCTAAAATGCAATCCATAGATTTAGCGATATTTCTTTGAGTCGAAAGTAATTTTTCTCTTACGCACTTTAACGCGGAAATTTTAGACGCAAGATTAGAAACTGCGTTTTGACGAATTTCTTTTGAAACGTCTTTACCCGACAACTTAGTAATTTGTTTTCCGTCCGAATATTCTATTTGCAAGTCAAGCGATTCCAAAAGTTTTTCTACTTTTTTTTCGTCTTCTACGTCTACGCCGTTTTGCAGAGCGTATAACGCGACCGCTCTATAAAGCGCGCCCGTATCTAAATATAAAATATTAAGTTTATTAGCTAAAAATTTAGCGACGGTAGATTTTCCGCTTCCCGCAGGTCCGTCTAATGCAACGTTAATCATTTTTTTCTCCTCTGCCCGCAACGAATCCCGTTGAAAAGGCAATTTGTAAATTATATCCGCCCGTTAAAGCGTCCGTATCGATAACTTCCCCCGCAAAAAACAAATTAGAAATTATTTTACTTTCCATTGTTTTAGGGTTAATATCTTTTACAGAAACTCCGCCCGAAGTTATGATAGATTCTTCTATCGACGCGAATTTCGACAATGTAAATTTTATATTTTTTAAGGTTTCGACTAGTTTTTTTCTTTCTTCCTTAGTAATAACGTCGGTCTTTTTTATCGGAGAAATTCCTGATAATACTATGATAGGTCTTATTAAGGATTTAGGTAACAAATCGATTAATGCGTTTTGTAAATCTTTATTTTTATATTTAAAAAAATCTCTTAAAATTCTATCGGACAACTGCTCGTAAGATAAAGCGGGCTTTAAGTCTAAAACTAAATACACGTCTTTAATAGCGTGTTTGTTTATAAAACTCGAAGCCGACAATACTAGCGGTCCTGATATGCCGAAATGAGTAAAAAGCAATTCTCCCATTTGGGAAAAAACGATTTTTTGCTTTGCAAAAGCCGTTAATGTAACGTTTTTTAGCGACAAACCTTGAACTTGCTTTACCCATTCTTCTTTTAAATATATAGGACAAAGCGCAGGTTTTAACTGAACTACGGTATGTCCCGTTTTTTTTGCAAACACGTAGCCGTCCCCCGTACTTCCCGTAGAAGAATAACTTTTTCCGCCCGTACATATTACCACTTTATTGCAAAAATATTCGCCCTTATCCGTTTTTACGCCCTTTACAACGTTATTTTCAACGATTAAATCTAAAACTTTTTCTTGCAAATGAATTTTAACGCCGTTTTTTTTGCAAATTTCGCCAAGCGTTTTAATTACGTCGCTAGACTTATCCGAAAACGGAAAAACTCTTCTTCCGCGTTCGGTTTTTAGTTGCAGACCGTTGCTTTCAAATAATTCTATCGTTTTTTTACTGTTAAAAGCGTAAATACTGCTTTTTAAAAATTTAGGATTAGTAACTACGTTTTCTAAAAACTCGGTTTCGGCGCAATCGTTGGTAATATTACAACGACCTTTACCCGTGATATAAAGTTTTTTACCTATTTTTTCGTTTTTTTCTATTATCGTTACGTCGTTACCGCATTTTGCGCTTTCTATCGCGCAAGCAAGCCCCGAAGCTCCGCCCCCGATTATTATCGTTTTCATTTTGCGATACCTTTTAGCTTTTCTAATTCCGCATAAGCGGTTCTATCGGTAACTAAAGGCGTTACGGTAATATAGCCTTTTCTTAACCATTCTACGTCGCAATCTTCGTCGTTTTTATCGTTTTTAAGTATGTCGCCCACCAACATATACGTTCCGTCGTCGTTTAAAACGTATCTATCGGAATAAAGCTGTACGCCTAATTTGCAATATTTGACTGCATTTTCACATTCTTTATTAGGAAAATTTACGTTAAGAACGTAGTTTTTAGACGCATTTTTTAATAAATCGGGAAAAACTGTAGATAGATTTTTATATAAAGCTTTATAGTCGATTTCGCAATTTTTATCCGTAACGCAAGATAACGCGATTGACGGAATTGATAAAATACACGCTTCAAAACATGCGGAAACCGTTCCGCTGTATAACGTATCCGTGCCTGCGTTGCTACCGATGTTTATACCCGAAACGATTAAGTCAAAATTTACGTCTTTAAAAAATTCCGTACCGAACCTTACGCAGTCGGCAGGCGTTCCGCTTAGGGAGTATGAAACGTAATTAGCATTTTGTTCTACGTTTATTACTTTAAGCTTTTTGTAAAAAGACATTGAATGTGAATAAGCCGACCTATTTCCGTCGGGAGCCATAACGTATACCTTGTTTTTTTCGGATAAAAACTTAGCGAGAGTTTTTAATCCCTCGCTAAATATTCCGTCGTCGTTACATATCAATATATTCATTATACGGGATAAACCTTTTTATCATCAATCAAGTTTTTATCAACGCCCTTATCTCTTGCCATTCTCCATTTAAAGAAGTTTAAAGCCGTTTCGCCGAATAAAGCGTAACTCAATACGTCTTCTTCTTGCGTGTAGTATTCTTTCATTTCTTCTTTAAACTTATCGTATTCAGGTGCGATTAAATCGGCAGGACGGCAAGTAATAACTTTTTCGTTACCGATAATGGATTTTACAAATTCGGGGTCGGGAGCTACGGGAAGTTTCCCGTATTCACCTTTAAGCATACCCTTACTTTCGTTGGTAACCATTTTATATCTTTGTCCCGTAAGAACGTTTAATACCGCTTGCGTTCCTACGATTTGAGAAGTAGGAGTTACTAGCGGAGGATAACCGAAATCTTTACGAACTTTCGGAACTTCTTGTAAAACTTCTTGAAGTTTGTCTTCTTTACCCTGTTTTTTAAGTTGATTAATTAAGTTGGATAACATTCCGCCGGGTACTTGATACAATAAAACGTTGGTATCTACTTTTAATACCTTAGGCGATAAAAATCCGTCTTTTTCTAATCTTTGAGCTACTTTTCTGAAATGTTCCGTTATAGGAATTATTTTTTGTAAATCGATACCCGTGTCGTATTCCGTTCCCGCTAAACTTGCAACGATAGGTTCTGTTGCAGGTTGACTTGTTCCGTTTCCTAATGCGGAATTTGCTGTGTCGATTATATCTACGCCGGCTTCTATTGCTTTAAGATAAATCAAATCCCCTGTTCCTGCGGTATTATGAGTATGAAGATGTATTTTGGTTTCCGGTTTTAATACTTCTTTCATCTTTTTTACCAAATCGTATGCGGTAAAAGGTAAAAGAAGGTTTGCCATATCTTTAATACAAATATTGTCAGCTCCCATATCTTCAAGGGTTTTTGCAAGCTTTACAAAATATTCCGTTGTATGAACGGGACTTGTGGTATAAGATATGGTAGCTTCGCATACGCCACCGTATTTTTTAATGGCTTTCATTGCGGTTTCCATATTTCTCGGGTCGTTTAACGCGTCGAAAACCCTTATTATGGAAACGCCGTTTTTAATAGACGCTTCTACGAATTTTTCTACAACGTCGTCCGCATAGTGCTTATAACCGAGTAGATTTTGTCCTCTTAAAAGCATTTGTATAGGCGTTTTCTTTAAGTGAGATTTTAAAATTCTCAATCTTTCCCAAGGGTCTTCGTTTAAAAATCTTAAACAAGAGTCAAACGTAGCTCCTCCCCAAGCCTCTAACGAGTAAAAACCCAAATCATCAAGTTGGTCTAAAACGGGAATCATTTCTTCAAGCTTCATTCTTGTTGCAGCCTGAGACTGATGCGCATCTCTTAAAATAGTTTCTGTTATTAATATTTTCTTTCCCATAGTAATCTCCTGTTAACCAAATAGTGCAAGTAAAATTCCTGCCGCTATAGCCGAGCCGACAACTCCCGCTACATTAGGTCCCATTGCATGCATTAATAAATGGTTTGTCGGGTCGTATTTAGTTCCCATCTCCTCAGAAATTCTTGCCGCCATAGGAACTGCTGAAACACCTGCTGAACCGATAAGCGGATTTAATTTTTCTTTTGAGAACAAGTTCATAAGTTTTACCATAAATATTCCGCCAACACTTCCAAGACAGAATGCAAATAAACCTAAAAGAATAATCTTTATAGTTGCAAAACTCAAGAATAAATTTCCTACCGCTTTAGAACCGACCATTATTCCTAAAAAGATAGTAACGATATTCATTAACGCGTTAGACGCCGTATCTACAAGTCTTGCAGCAACGCCCGATTCTTTTAATAAGTTACCGAGCATTAACATTCCGAGTAACGGCATTGCCGAAGGAAGTAATAATCCTACGACCAACGAAACGAGTACGGGAAAAACGATTTTTTCCGTTTTAGAAACTTTACGCGCTTGTTTCATTTTAATTTTTCTTTCTTTTTCGGTTGTGCAAAGTTTCATTAAAGGCTTTTGTATGATAGGAATTAAAGCCATATACGAATAAGCCGCTATCGCTATCATAGGCAAATAGTCTTCGGCAAGCTTTTTGGTAACGTAAATTGCCGTAGGACCGTCCGCTCCGCCGATTATGGATATTGCGCCCGCGATTGATTCCGCGGAATACTTACCGTCTCCGCCTTTAAATAAGAAATAAGCTCCAACAAACGTTATAAATATTCCAAGTTGAGCGGCAGCTCCTATTAACATACTTTTGGGTCTTGCAATTAAAGGTCCGAAGTCCGTCATTGCGCCGATTCCTAAGAAAATAAGCGGGGGATATATAACTTTGTCTACCCCTAAATATAAGTAGTAAAATAAGCCTTCGTTAGCGATAACTTTTTCGCTACTCATAGCTAAATTATTTAAGTTGAAAATTTGCGTTAAGCTTTCGCTTGAAAATTCAGAGAACGATTGAATTGCCGTACCGCCGTAACTTGCGCAAACTCCGTTCCACCAAGCAACTAATTGGTCGCTAGTTCCCCTTGCAACTTCTTGATTTGAAAGCGTATCGGTAATAACATATCCTTTTGTCCCGAACAACTCGTGATATGCTCCCGGAACGTTTACGATAAACATACCGAAAGCAATAGGCAGTAACAAAAGCGGTTCAAACTTTTTGACGATAGCAAGGTACATTAAAACGAATGAAATTAAAATCATAACGTAATTTTGCCAATTCGTTCCCGAATGTAGCCCCGTACTCTCCCAAAGGTTTTTAAACGCTTCTACTATTGCGTTTGAACATAAATTTGAGATTAAATTCATTTCTTTCTCCTAAATTTAGCCGATAGTAGCTACTATATCGTCGGTTTCTACGTTAGTACCTTTGGTAACTTTAAACGAAATTACTCCGTCGAATTCGCTTGCGATTTCGTTATCCATTTTCATTGCTTCCAAAATATAAATTACGTCGCCTTTTTTAACGCTAGCGCCTTCTGCAACTTTAAATTCTTTAACCATTCCAGGCATTGGCGCTTTAACGGGATTTCCACCTGTTGCAACAGGTTTTTTAGCCACAGGCGCACTTACTTGTTCTTTCTTTACTTCCTGTACTACCGGAGCTACGGTTTCCGCTGTGGACGCCCCACCCACTTCCTCTACTGCAACTTCATATTCTTTTCCATCTATGTATACTTTAAAATTACGCATTTTTACTCTCCTTTAATTATCTTCTTATGATTTTTCTTACTATAAATTCGCATTCGCTTTTATTTTCCTGTTGAAGTAAAGCGTATATTGCGGATATAATTGCTACTTTTATATTTTCGTCAATATCTTCTTGCCTAACTTCAACCGTTTTCTGCTTAACCGGTTCTTCTTTTGGCTTTGAATCAAACTTTTTTGTCTCTTTTCCGTTAATTTTATCAAATATTTTTCCCATTATAATTAAGAATAATATTATTACGGTCATGCCAAAAAAGATTACAAGCAAACCCAAAACAAACGTAAATAAAACGGTCACTCCGTCAGACATTCCATTCAGGGCTAAAAAATACATATTACACCTCTAATGTTTGTAATGCGGATATTAAATATTGACGAACGTATTGCGGTTCGATTACGTTATCTAAATATCCGTTATGAGCAGTATTTACAGGGTCTAATTTATCTTTATAAGTTTCGGCAAGTTCGTTTATTTTTTCACATTCGGCGTCAAGCTCTACCAAAGCTCCCGTTTGCTCGTCAAATAATCCGACGTTTGCGTTAGCAAAAGCCAACGTATACGAGTTATTTAATTCCTTAGAAGCAAATAAAGTGTATCCAAGCCCTATTGCGTTACCCGTGATAATCGCTATTTTGTCGACGTCTTTATAAGCGCTTATAAATTCGTTTACCCTAGATAAAGCGCATTTTTGGCAATTTACGTCGTAACTGATACCTTTCGTATTTACAAAAGTAATTACGGGTAAATTTTGTCTTTGAGCAAATTTAACGAAATCAGTTACCTTTTTTAAAATTTTTCCGTTTAATTCAACTGCCTTTTCGCTATTAAAGATTATCGTTGCAACGCTTAAAGCGGAAACATAAGCTATACCCGTTTTTACGTCGCTTGCAAAATCTTTGTTTAATTCAACGAAAGAATTTTTATCGAAAACGGCTTTAATTAAACTTTCGTCCGTTATTTTTTGATTTAAAACCGGGCTTGTTCTGTTTAAATCGTCTTCGTTTTCCGAATATTCGTCTAAAACTTGACTAATTGCGATAATTTTATCTTTAAATTCGGCTACGGAAGCAACTTTTTCCGTAGGATACTCGCATTTTCCTTCGGGATTCTTTGCAGAAAGTACTAAGGGGCTGGCAAAAGATACTTTGCCGTCTTTTAAAGAAAACGCTAAATCGCAGTTGTCTACGAGTACGGAAAGCGAACCGAATACGTTACCGCAAATTAAAGCGTATTGCATTAAGCCTGCTTCTTTTAAGTCGGACGAAAGCGTTAAAATTTTAGCTATTCCTTCCAAAACGTTTACGCCTTCCCCGCATTGTACTCCGTTAGATTCGAGTAAATAAATAACGGAATAAGACGAACGTAACGCCTTTTCCAAACATTTTGCTATTTTGTTACAGTTAGCTAGCGACAAACCGCCACGCATAATTTCGGGATTAATTGCGACTATGCAATAATTTTTATCGTTGATAGAGCCTATTCCCGTAACTACGCCTTCCCCGAAAGCGTCTTGTTCGTAAACGTCGCTATGAGAAAAACTGTAAGAATCGAGTTCGACAAACCCTTTATCGTCAACTAACTCTTCTATTTTTTTTCTTATAGACTTCGTTGCAGAAAGCAAATTCGCTCTGCGTGATTGCAATAATTTAATTCTGTCCATAAAGTCCTCCATTGTTATCCTAACTATTATATTATAAAAAAATAAAAAACACAATAATTTAATTAAAAAAAATCGCCGTTTTCTTTTTGAAAACGGCGAAAACCAACTTTTAAATTATTTTATATTTAAAGTT
>CAJMEI010000047.1 GCA_905212395.1 uncultured Christensenella sp.
AGAAATAAAAAATCGAAAAAGCCTTGGCGAACTTGACCGCTACAATACGGGGGAGAAAAAACACTTAAAACAAATTGCGTTTCATAAATGCTTAAAGCGTAACCGTTGGGTATTCGGGGGAAACAGAAGCGGTAAAACCGAATGCGGAGCTGTGGAAACCGTGTATTTGACGCGGGGTATTCATCCGTACCGAAAAAATAAAAATAACGTTTTCGGATGGGTGGTTTCCTTAAGTTCGCAAGTGCAAAGCACAAGGCATTTCCGACCAGCCTTACACGGACAAATATTAAAACACAAAGCATGGGTAAAAGTGCAATTCTTAAATATCTCAAAAAAGAATGGATTGCCGAAATTATTATGTCGGGCGGTAAAAAAGATAATCCGTCGGGCGGAATTATAGACCAAATAAAAGTAAAAAACGTTTTCGGCGGAATTTCTACGATAGGTTTTAAAACGTGCGAACAAGGCAGAGAAAAGTTTCAAGGAAGTTCCTTAGATTTTGTTTGGTTCGACGAAGAACCCCCGAAAGATATTTACGACGAGTGCCGTATGAGAGTGTTCGATAAAACGGGCGATATTTTCGGAACGATGACGCCGTTAAAAGGGCTTACGTTTATTTACGACGAAATTTATTTAAACAAAGGCAACAACCCGCAGGTTTGGTGCGAATTTATGGAATGGGCGGACAACCCCTACTTAAATCAAGACGAATTAAGTCTTTTAACTTCTTCTTTATCGGATGACGAGTTGGAGTCAAGACGATACGGAAGATTTCGCGCAAACGAAGGGTTGGTGTACTCTGAATTCGACGAAAACGTTCACGTTATAGAGCCTTTTCCCGTTCCGTACGATTGGCAAGACACTTTGTCGATTGACCCCGGTTTAAACAACCCTTTATCGTGCCATTGGTATTGCGTCGATTACGATAATAACGTATACGTTGTCGCCGAACATTTCGAGGCGGGCAAAACCGTAGATTATCATTCGCAAAAAATTAAAGAAATTTGTGAAAAAATAGGTTGGCGAAAGGACGCAAAAGGAAGAATAACCGCTTTAATTGATTCGGCGGCTAATCAAAAAACGTTGGCGAGCGAAAAAAGCGTAACGGAGCTATTTTACGAAAACGGAATACTTGCAAACCCAAAGGTAAACAAAGATATGTTTTCGGGGATAAACAGGGTTAAAAGATATTTAAAAAACAAAAAACTTTTTATATTTAAAAATTGCGTGAATTTAATTCGAGAATTAAAAAGTTATTGGTGGGGAGAAGGCGATTTGCCAAAAAAATACGACGACCATTGCTTGGACGAAATGAGATATTATCTTATGAGCAAACCCGAAAACTCCGCGCCCGAAGCTCAAAAAAGCGCAATTCAAATAGATAAAGAAAGGAGAATTAAAAAAATGAAGCTGAATAAACCTAATTGATAAAACTTTTAGCCGAGAAAAACCAAAAAAAGCGTTTTTAAATAAAAAAATTTAAACGTTAAACTACGCAAAAAACGTTGCTTGGCTAAATAGCTACGGTTTTTTGGCTGTTAAGGAAGGTGAAAAAGTGGACCAAAAGGAAAAGGCAAAAAAAGCGTTGTTTAAAAAAGCCATAGGTTTTAAAACGCAAGAAGTCGTTGAGGAGTACGCTCAAAACGACGGGGAAATAGTGCTTACTAAAAAGAAGGTAACGCAAAAAGAAGTTCCCCCCGACTGCGTAGCAATTAAGATGATTATCGAGTCGGGCGAAGATTATTCCGCTTTATCGACGGAAGAATTGGAAAAGGAAAAAATAAGACTTATTAAATTATTAAAGGAGAGCGAAAATGGAGATAAGAAAAATTGATAACGCCGTGTGCGATATCGAGGGATGCGGAAGAATTGCATTTCGCCAAATTTCATACGATAAAAATTCAAAAAGCGGTTTTAATATCTGCCAAAAGTGTTTAATGGAAATTTACGACGAAATGGCTAAAATCGTTTGCGAAAGGGGATTAAAAAATGAAAAAAGACGCTAAGTTTTACGAAGATTTAGTTGCCGAAGTTAAAGCCGATTTTTCTTTAAGGGCAAGCGAAAGATTAAGCCTTGAAAGACAATGGGAACTAAATATTAATTTTTTAATGGGTAATCAATATTTCGATATTGACCCCGACGGCGAAATAAGGGATAGCTCTAAAGAATATTTTTGGCAGTCAAGAAAAGTTTATAACCATATTGCGCCTATCGTGGAAGCAAGAGTTTCAAGGTTAAATAAGGTTCGTCCTAAAATGAGCGTAAGGGCTACGGGGGACGAGGAATCGGATATTAAAACGGCAAAAATCGTTTCTAATATATTAAATTCTTTATGTGTTAAACTAGACATTAATAAATTGGTCGGCAAAGCTACGGACTGGAGCGAAATAACGGGAACCGCATTTTATAAAGTTTTTTGGAATCCCGAAGCGGGCAAAAAAAGAAAGGACGCAAACGGCAAAGAATATCACGAGGGAGAAGCCGAAATTTCTATCGTTTCACCTTTCGAAATTTATCCCGACTGTTTAACTCACGAGGAAATTTCCGACTGCAAATCTTTAATTCACGCTAGAGCTATGCACGTTGACGATATTTATTCTTTATACGGAGTAGAAGTTGAGGGTGAAAAAATAAACTCCTTTTATTGTAGAAATTCTAAGGGATTTTCTTATTCTAACACAGACGAATTAAAAGATTACGCGCTAGTGATAGAACGTTACGAAAAACCTAATAGAAAATTTCCTAACGGTAGAATAGTTACCGTTTGCGCCGACAAAGTGCTTTACATGGGCGAGTTGCCATATATTAACGGAGTAGACGGTAAAAGAGAATTTCCTTTCGTTAAACAAACGTGCCTTCCTATGAACGGTTCTTTTTTCGGGATAAGCGTAATAGAGAGAATTATTCCCGTTCAAAGGGCGTTTAACGCCGTAAAAAACAGAAAACACGAGTTTTTAAACAGGCTCAGTATGGGCGTTTTGACCGTGGAAGACGGCGCGGTCGATACGGACGAACTTGCGGAAGACGGTTTGTATCCCGGTAAAATTATAGTTTATCGTCAAGGCGCAGAACCGCCGAAAATGATGAATTACAATTCTATGCCCGGCGATTTTAACTACGAAGAAGAAACGCTTAAAAACGAATTTACTACTATTAGCGGAGTAAGCGAACTTTCCCGTTCGGGAACTACGATAGAAAATATTACGAGCGGTATCGCGTTGCAACTAATGATAGAGCAAGACGATAACCGAATGTTATTTACTATAGAAAACGTTAAAAACGCCATTAAAGAAGTGGCTAAACAACTTATTAGATTATATAAACAATTTGCCGTTACGAAAAGAATAATAGCCGTTGCGGGTAGACAAAAAAAAGTAGAAACTTTTTACTTTACCAAAAACGATATAACCAGCGACGACGTAACTTTCGATACGGAAAACGAATTGTCTTATACTCCCGCGCAAAAGCAAAGCGCGGTGTACGACTTGCTAAAAACCGGTCTTTTAAACGACGACGAAGGAAAAATAGACAAGCGTACTAAAACAAAACTTCTCGAAATTTTAGGCTTCGGTAGCGTTGACAACGCAAGGGATATTTCTTCTTTGCATATCAATAAAGCCGAAAAAGAAAATATCGGGTTTTTAAACAAAGAATATATCGCTCCGTCCGATATAGACGACCACGGATTACACGTTTCCGAGCATACCGCTTTCGTTTTGTCCGACGAATTGGACGATAAAGACGGGACTATTAAACAGATGATAATGAAACATATCCTTGAACATAAAAAACTTATGGCTAAGTCCTTAAAGGAGGTTTTAAATGACTGAGAATTTGCCCGATAAATTTTCTTCTACCGAAGAACTCGTTAAGGCGTACAAGCTTTTAGAAAAAGAATTCACTAAACGCTGTAAAATCATCAAGGAGCTTAGTAAGTCTAACGCGGAAAAGGAACAAGCCGTAAGTAAAGAGATTCAATTAGAGAATAGTCCGTCCGAAGTTCAAAACGTAAAAACGCAAACGGAAATTAAAGACGAAACGGAAATTAAAACGGAAACGTTTATTCCTTCGGTTAAACTGATAAGCGGAGGTCAGGCGGTAAGAACTCCGCCTAAAAAACCTACTTCCCTTTCGGAAGCGGGAGAACTTGCAAAAAAATTTTTAATAGGAGATTAAAAAAATTATGGTAACAATGAGTAGCGCGGATAAAGCTCTTAAAAGTTTATATTTAGGAGTAGTTACGCAACAATTAAACACGGGAGTAAATCCCTTTTTGGCAAAAATTAAACAATCCACCCAAGACGTTTGGGGTAAGGAAATTAGAAGACTTGCCCAGTACGGCATTAACGGCGGTATAGGCGCGGGAACGGAAGACGGCGATTTACCTTCTTCTGCGGGTAACAATTACGAACAATTCGTTTTGTCGCTTAAAAACTTATACGGCAAAATAGAAATTTCGGATAAAGCCGTTAGAGCAAGCGAAAACAACGTAGGAGCTTTCGTAAATTTACTTAACGCGGAAATGGAAGGACTTTTAAACGCTTCTTCTTACAACTTCGGAAGAATGTTGTTCGGCGACGGAACGGGTAAACTTTGCTCCGTAGTTTCCATTACGGACGGCGTTATCACCGTAGACAGCGTTAAAAACTTAATAGAAGGTATGGTAGTAGATTTCAGAGCTAGCGCGGGTACGGCAATAAGCTCGGCTACCGCAAGAAGAATTTTATCGGTTGACAGAAGCGCGAAAGCCATTACCGTTTCGGGTACGGCTTTAACTTCTACCGTCGTTCCGAAAGATTCTATCGTAACCGTTCAAGGTTCTTACGGTCAGGAAATTACGGGACTTAAAGCAATTTTCTCGTCTACGGGCACGCTTTACGGATTAGACAGAAGCACTCATAAATGGTTAATTCCTTATATGAAAACAGGCGTAGGAACAATAAGCGAAACGGTTATTCAAACCGCTATCGACTATTTGGAAGAAAACGCGGGAAGCAAAGTAGATATGATTGTTTGCTCTTCGGGAGTTAAAAGAGCTTTCCAAAACCATTTGGCAACGTATAAGAGAAATATCGACGTTATGGATTTACAAGGCGGATACAAGGCTATTTCCTATAACGGTATTCCGATTATATCCGATAGATTCTGTCCCGAAGGAACTATGTATTTATTGAACAGCGAAGACTTTACCTTACATCAACTTTGCGATTGGCAATGGTTAGAAGGCGAAGACGGAAAGATTTTAAAACAAAACGCGGGTAAGCCTACGTATAGCGCAACGCTTGTAAAATATGCAGATTTAATTTGCGCTAAACCGTGCGGTCAAGCAATGCTTTCGGGTATTACCGAAGCGTGAAGTAAGGCTATATATCAATTAGAGGTGCATTATGAAAGCTAGCGAAGTATTGGAAAACGTTGCCGTAATACTCGGCAGAGAAGATTTAATTACATTTTTATCCGAAGGAATTACGGACGATACGGTAAAAAGCGAAAGGGATAAAAAATCTTTGGAAACGGCTTTAAACTTCGTTCTTACCGAGCTTGCGAGCGATAAATTAAGACTCGTAAAGGAACAATCTTTTATTACCGACGACGGAACAATTAAATTGTCGGATTTTGAAAATAAGATTTTAAAAATAATATCGGTTACAAATCGCGGACAAAAAATACTTTGCGAACTTCTACCGCAATCCCTTAAAGTTTTATCAAAAGGGGAGATAAAGGTTAAATACTTTTATCTTCCCGATAAAATAGGGTTCGACGACGTTATTCCCGACGAGTTATCCGATTTACAACTTTTGACTTACGGAACTTGCGCGGAATTTTATCTTGAAGAAGGTTCAGTCGAAGAAGCTCTGCTTTGGCGTAACAAGTTTGAAACTTTACTTAAAACGAGAATTCCTATTAGTTCAAAATACCTTAAAGAAAGGAGATTCGTATAATGTTAAAGACAAAAAGGCAGGTTTTATCCGACTTTCGCGGTGGAATGACGGGGGAAGTCAGCGATAAACTATTACCTTTATCGTATGCGTCGGTATCGTACAATTTCGATTGTTCGGACGGCACTTTAAGGGACGGAACGGGACTTAAAATCGCTAAATTTAACGATAACGCCGTTTGCAGTTTTCCGTCTAGTTTATTCGCCGTTACGGGTTTGTACTTTTTTAAAAAATTCGACTCCGCGTCGGGAAAATATAAAGACGAAATTTTAGCGTATTGTTCGGATAAAAAAATATATTCATATTCTTTAAATAATTCTTCTCCCGTTTGTTTAAACATATCTTTTAGCGAAAAACCTTGCGGAATTAAATATAAATACGACGACAAAGACGTTTTTTTGCTTTCGGGCAAAACCGAAGGTTTATACGTTTACGACGGAACTACTATTAAAAAAATAGACGACGCTCCTAACATAAAAGATATGTGTATTCACAACGAAAGATTGTTCGTTACCACGGAAGGAGAAGGCACTAAACTTTTGTTTTCCGAAGATTTTAACCCCTTTAACTTTTCATATTCCTTAACCGAAGGCGGTTATATCGATTTACAAGATTATAGGGGAGCGTTGCAAAAAATAGTAAGTTCAATGGGGTATTTGTACATTTTTAGAAGTTTCGGGATTTCGAGATTGTCCGCTTTTTACGACCAAAAACAATTTTCGGTAGACCATTTGTTTTCTTCTACCGGTAAAATTTATCCCGAATCCGTTACTCCTTGCGCCGACGGAATTATTTTCCTTGCAAAAGAAGGTTTATATAAACTTACGCAATCGGGGGTAAGTAAAATTTTGTCTAGGTACGACGCTTTTTTAAGTCCGTGCGACAACGATGACGCAAAAGGTATTTATTACAACGGGAAAGTATATTTAAAATGCAAAATGTTTTTAGACGGAAAAATCGAAAACGTTATAATAAATTACTCTATAACGGAAAGTAAAACCTATTGTACCAAAGGCGTAGACGTAACGGACTTGCTTGCCTTAAACGGGGAAAATTTGTCTATGCCGTTATTCGTAATAAAATCTAGAACTGCTATATACACCGTTTCGGAAATAGGCGCGGTAGATTTATTGCCGTTGAAAAAAGTTTGGACTACGCCGTCAACGGATTTCGGTTTGCCGTGCGTAAACAAAACCGTTAAAAAAATAGAAGCGATAATTAAAGGTAGCGTAACGGTCGTGATAGAAACGGAAAACGTTAAAAGAAAATTCGAAGTTAGGGGAAACGGAAAACCCGTATCGATTAACGTTTGCGTTAAGGGAAACGAGTTTAAGTTTTCGTTTATAAATCAAACGGTAAACTGTTTAATAGCAAAACCGGTAATTACTTATTGCTACTTCGATTAAGGAGAAAAATGAACTCATTACAAGAACGAATTTATTATTTAAACGAAAAAGTTTCGGAACAACAATCAAAAAGTAATTTGTCCGTTTTTTTGAATTTTTACGTTACCGTTTCGGGAGAGCAAACGCAAAGTGAAAAAAATGCGTACTTTTCCTTTTTTTGTAAAGGCGGAAAAGTAAAAATAGTTCCCGTTTCGGAGTTGGAAAGCGGGAAAGAAATTAAAATTTTTATAAATTCCGTTCCCGTAATTTTAAGCGAATATTTTTATTTGGCCGAAGGTAAAAAAACGGTAAAAGTTACTACAAATTGTCAAGCGGGAACAAAACTCGTCTTTGCCGTTTACGGAGAAGTAGATTATTTAGACGAAATGAATATCAAAAGCGTAAATTTTACCGACGCAAGTTTTCTATTTTCCAGTTGCGACGGAGAATTGAAACTATATAAATACGCC
>CAJMEI010000048.1 GCA_905212395.1 uncultured Christensenella sp.
TATGATATTATAATAAAAGTATGTTTTCGTTTTCGGGGTACGACGCGGTAATAATTACCGACGAAAAGCAAATATTTTATTTTGCGGGATATAAAGCGGAAGGCTATCTTTTAATAACGGAAAATCAAAATTATTTTTGTACGGATAATAGATATTTTTACGCGGTAGAAAAAGCCGTTTACGGTACTAAATTTAAAGCGGTTATAGGGTCTTGGGAATTTTTAAAAGACTATTGCGAAAAAAGCGGTATTAAAAGGCTTGGCTTAGATTATTCCGTTACTACGTTAGAGCAAAGTTATTTAATAAGAAAATGCTGTTCTTGCTTAAAAGACGTATCGGACGAAATAAAAAAGCAAACGCTAATTAAAACAGACGCCGAAATAGAAAAAATAAGAAAAGCTTGTTTAATTACGGAGCAAACCTTTTTAGAAGTTATCCCGTATATAAAAGAAGGCGTAACAGAGCTAGATTTACGTGCGGAATTAGAGTATAGATTTTTAAAAAAAGGCGCGAGCGGTACGTCGTTCGAACCGATAGTTGCTTTTGGTGAAAACAGCGCTGTTCCGCATCATCAAACGGGTAATACGCGTTTAGAAAAAAACAAAGCGGTTTTATTCGATATAGGTTGCGTTTTGGACGGATATTGTTCGGACTTTACAAGAACTTTATTTTTCGGTCAACCCGACAAAGATTTTTTACACGCCTATTCTTGCGTGTACGACGCTTTTTTTAACGCTTACAACAATATAAAAACGGGAATGACGTGTTCTCAGGCAGACAATTTAGCGAGAAGCGTTTTAGAAAGCGAAAATTTGCCTTTTACTCATTCTTTGGGACACGGAGTAGGGATAAACATTCACGAAACGCCGTATTTACGCAAAAACGGAAACGAAATATTAAAAGAAGCAAGCGTTTTCACAATTGAGCCGGGGTGTTATTTAGACGGCAAATTCGGAATTAGGTTAGAAGACACTTGTTATTTAAAAAACGGAAAAGTCAATAATTTTTACAGTTTAGATAAAAAACTTAAAGTTATTGAATAAATATTTTTATAAATTAAACGAATAAGGAGAACATTATGGTTTTAGCAGGAGACGTAAGAAAGGGAGTTACAATCGAGTACGACGGAAAAATTTATCAAGTAGTTGAATTTCAACACGTTAAGCCCGGAAAAGGAGCGGCTTTCGTAAGAACAAAACTTAAAAACATAGTTACGGGAGCAGTTTTGGAACAAACTTTCAACCCTTCCGAAAAATTTGAAAACGCAGTTATAGAAACCAGAAAAATGCAGTATTCTTACAGCGACGGAGATTTCTATTACTTTATGGACGAAGAATTTAATATGACGCCTTTAAATTACGACCAAGTAGAAGACGCTTTAAAATATATTAAAGAAAACGACTACGTTACGGTTAAATCTTATAAAGGACAAGCTTTCAGCGTAGAACCCGAAAACTTTGTAGAATTATTAGTTACGGAAGCTGAACCGGGGGTAGCTGGAAATACGGCTACAAACGCAACTAAGAACGCTAAAATCGAAACGGGAATAACTATTCAAGTTCCTATGTTCGTAAACGAAGGCGATATGATTAGAATTGACACCAGAACCGGTGAATATATGGAAAGGGTAAAGAAATAATAATACTAACATACTAACCGCCTGTTAAAGGGCGGTTATAGTTTTCCTATTTTATGTTTATAGTTAGGGTATATAAGGAAAGGAAAAATGAAAACGGTAGTAGTTACGGGCGGTAGCGGAGCGATAGGCGTTGAAATATGCAAACAATTTAAGTTTAGCGGATATAACGTCGCGCTTTTTTATCATAGTAACGAAAAAAAAGCTTGCGAAATATCGCGTGAGTACGGGATAAAAGCGTATTTTGTCGATTTGCGGGACGAAAACAGCGTAATTTCGGCGTTAAATTCGGTAAGAAAAGAATTTGGCAAAATATCGTGTTTAATCAACTGCGCGGGAATTTGTAAAAGAGGTTGTTTGCAAGATTTTACGTCTAGCGACTTCGATAACATATTCGCGGTAAACGTAAAAGGCGCGTTTTTATGCAGTAAGCACGTTTTATCCGACATGCTTTACTACGAAAAAGGCGATATAATAAACATTTCTTCCGTTTGGGGGCAACGCCCCGCTTCTTGCGAAGTTTTATATTCTGCAAGTAAGGGCGCGATAGATTCGTTTACAAAATCGCTTGCAGACGAACTTAGCGGTAGCGGAATTAAGGTTAATGCGTTGTCGCTAGGGTTTGTAGATACGCCTATGAATAAAGGGCTAAGCTTTGCCGACGTTAAAGAATTTTTATCTAATAACGGCTTTGACAGAGTTGTTTTGACCGAAGAAGTCGGAAGGGCTTGTTTAAAAATCGTAAACGGAAAAGCGAGCGGGAAAATCGTAAAACTATATGGAATAGACAAATAATATGAAAAGATTTTTATCGTTTTTTAAAGGATATAAAAAGGAAGCCATACTCGCTCCGTTTTTTAAATTGCTAGAAGCGTTAAACGAGTTGTTAGTTCCTTTAATAGTAGCAAAAATTATAGATAAAGGCATCGCTTACGAAAACGTAAGGTACGTAGTCAAAATGTGTTGCGTGCTTGTAGTGTTCGGAATAACGGGACTCGGGTGCGCAGTCGTGGCGCAATATTTTGCGGGAAAAGGCTCTACGGGATACGCGTGTAACGTGCGTTCTGCTTTAATGAAAAAAGTGCAAACTTTTTCGTTTTCAACGCTTGACAAAAAGGGAGCGTCGTCTATAATAAACGTAATGACGGAAGACGTAAATACCATACAAAACGGCGTAAACTTAGTTTTAAGACTTTTATCCCGTTCTCCCATAGTCGTATTCGGCGCGGTAATATTTGCGCTCGGGGTAGATTTTAAAACTAGTACCGTATTTTTGGTAATGTTACCCGTTTTAATAATAGCGGTATTTTTCATAATGTTTTCGGGCGTTAAAAAATTCGCTCAAACAAGAAACAGCGCGGATAAAGTTTTGCTAGACGCAAGGGAAAATTTATACGGCGTAAGAGAAGTAAGGGCGTTTTCTTTAAAAGACAGTCAAGAAAAAACTTTTAACGAACATAACGAAAAGTTAAACAGTAAAAGCATAAAATCTTCTAACTTCGTTTCGTTCTTAAATCCTTTAACGTTTGCTATTGTAAACGTGGGGATAATAGCGCTGATAAATGCGGGCGCGCTAAGGGTTTATCACGGCAATTTGTCGCAAGGATTAGTCGTTGCGCTATATAACTATATGACGCAAATTTTGGTAGAACTCGTTAAAATGGCTAACTTAACGGTAAACGTTTCTAAAATGGTTGCGTCTTTCCAAAGGGTAGAAAGCGTTTTGGATACGGACGACGTATCTAACGTAATTTTTTCTAATCAAGACCAAAAGTTGCCCTATATATCGTTTAAAGGCGTAGATTTTTCCTATGCGGGTAGCGGTAAAAACGTACTTAAAAATATAAATTTAGATATAGAAAAACGCGAAAAAATAGGAATAATAGGTTCTACGGGTTCGGGCAAAAGCACTTTGGTAAATTTACTTTTAAAGGGATACAACGTAGAAAACGGAAAACTTTTCTTTGACGGAAAAGATATAAATTCTTATTCGGACGAAGAAATAAGAAGTTTAATAGCTTTCGTTCCGCAAAAAGCGGTACTGTTTGAAGGGAGCGTTAGGGATAACTTAAAGTGGGGATATTTAAACGCTACCGACAGCGATATTGAGCAAGCTTTAAAAGACGCCGACGCATACGATTTCGTGTTCGATAAAAACGGATTAGATACGCTTGTAGAAGAAGGCGGAAAAAACTTTTCGGGCGGACAAAGGCAAAGGCTTACGATAGCAAGGGCTTTAATTAAAAAAGCTCCGCTACTTATTTTAGACGACAGTTTTTCGGCGTTAGATTTCCAAACGGAAGCAAAACTAATTAAAAATATAGAAAAATACGATTGCACCGTTATTATTATTTCACAAAGAATATCTTCTTTTAAAGGGGTAGATAAAATAATAGTAATGGAAAAAGGCGAAATATCTTCGCAAGGCACAAGCGAGTATTTGGAAGAAAACAGCGAAATTTATCGCGAAATATCCGCTTGTCAAAAAAGGAGGGCGTAATGAAAAAAACTTCCTTTTCGGGACTTATAAAAATAAGTAAGCCGTATAAAAAAAGCTTTATAATCGTTTCCGTCTTATCGCTAATATTCGTATTTTGTTCGCTTGCCTTGCCCGTAATTTTCGGCGAAGCGGTAAATTCTATCGTAAAAAAGAACGACGTAAATTTTAAAAAGATAACTAAATTAAGCATTTTGGCAGGTTGTATAATACTTATCGCGTTTATTGCTCAAAGGTTGCTTAACGTTATAAATAATAGAACGGCTTATAACATAGTCAGAGATTTAAGAAAAAAATCTTTTGAAAAAATACAAAAACTTCCGCTGGGTTATTTAGATTCTCATTCTAGCGGGGATTTGGTTGCCAGAATTATGTCTGACGCAGACAGAGTCGGAGAAGGCTTATTGATGACCTTTGAACAGTTGTTCACGGGAGTTATTACGATAATAGGCATAATAGGATTTATGCTTTTTAAAGAAATTCCTATTGAAAAAGTGCCGTATATAACGATTTTAATATTGTGTTTAACGCCGATTAGCGTATTTATCGCAAAATGGATTTCTAAAAAATCTATAAAATATTTTAGAGATAGGGCGGAAGTCAACAGCGAGCAAGTTGCATACATTAACGAAATAGTCTCAAACGAAAAAACAGTAAAAATATTCAATAGGGAAACACAAGTTTTAGAAAAGTTCGAAGATATAAACGAGCGCAATAGAAAATACTCTTTAAAAGCTACTTTTATATCTTCTATGGTAAACCCGACTACAAGGTTCGTCTATAACTTGATTTACGCTTTGGTGTGTTTACTCGGCGCAATACTTATTATAAACGGAAAAGGGCTTATGGTTGGCGATTTATTCGTATTTTTAAGTTACGCTAACCAATACACAAAGCCTTTTAACGAAATTTCGGGCGTGCTTACGGAATTGCAATATTCCGTAGTTTCGGCTGATAGAATATTAAAACTTTTAGACGAAAAAGAAGAAGAAAACAGCGGAAAAGATTATGAAGCGTTTAACGGCAACGTAGAATTCGACAACGTTTATTTTTCCTATTCGCCCGATAAAAAGCTCTTGCAAGATTTAAACATAAAGGTTGAGCAAGGCCAAAAAATAGCTATCGTAGGGCCTACCGGGTGCGGAAAGACTACTTTAATCAATTTAATAGTCAGATTTTACGACCCCGTTAGCGGAACTATTAAATTCGACGGCAAAGACGTGTCCGACTATAAAAGAGAAGCGATAAGAAAAAATATAGGAATGGTTTTGCAAGATTCGTTTATATTTACCGAAACCGTTAAGGAAAACGTAAAGCTCGGCAAAAAGGACGCCACCGACGAAGAAGTAGAACAAGCTTGTAAAAATTCTTTCGCGGACGGCTTTATTACTAAAACCGAAAACGGTTACGACACGCAAATAAGCGAGAATTACGGATTGTCGCAAGGCGAAAAACAGCTTTTGTCCATTGCAAGGGTAATGCTTTGTTCTCCGTCCGTACTTATTTTAGACGAAGCTACTTCTTCTATCGATTTTAGAACCGAACAAAAAATTCAAAAGGCGATAGAAAACTTATCCAAAGGGAAAACGGTGTTTCCCGTAGCGCATAGGCTTGCTACCATTAAAAACGCCGATTTAATTCTTGTTATGAATAAGGGCGACGTTATAGAACAAGGCACTCACGAAGAACTTTTAAATAAAAAAGGATTTTATTATAATTTATATAACAGTCAATTTGACTGTTAAAGGAGAATACTATGAAAACTATCGTATTTTCGGGTTTTTTAGGCGCAGGAAAAACCACTTTGATAAAAAAGTTAGTTAAAGAAGCGTTAAACGGAGAAAAAGCCGTTTTAATAGAAAACGAATTCGGAGAAATCGGCATAGACGGCGGATTTTTAAAAGAATGCGGAATTACCATAAACGAAATAAATTCAGGCTGTATTTGTTGTAGCTTAGTAGGGGATTTTACCAAAGCTTTAAACAAAGTAATTGCAGATTATAACCCCGAATTATTGTTAATAGAACCTTCGGGCGTAGGGAAATTATCGGACATAATCAAAGCCGTTAAAGGGGCCGTTCCCGATTGCGATATGACTAGCGTTACCGTAGTAGACGCGGGCAAAGCTAAAATTTATAGCAAAAATTTTGGAGAATTCTTTAAAAATCAAATTCAATACGCCGACACTGTAATTTTATCCCATACGGCAGATAAAAGCGAAAAAGTACTTAACACCGCGCTTGATATAGTAAAAGATTTAAACGCCGGCGCAACCGTTATTTCTACCGATTGGGACAAGCTTTCGGGCAAAACTATTTTAGATACCATTAAAGGTAAAAACACCGTAGACGAACTTATAGCCGAACTTTTAAGCGAAAAAGACGAACACGAGCATCATCACGACCATGAGCACGAACACGAACATCACGACGGAGAATGTTCTTGCGGATGCGGACATCACCACGCAGACGAAGTATTCGTATCGGTAGGAAAGGAAACGGCTAATAAGTACACGAAAGAAGAAATAGAAAACGTACTTGAAAAATTTGACGAAATGGTTGCAGGCACGGTTCTTCGTTCCAAGGGAATTGTTGAGAGTGTAGACGGACAATGGATACATTTCGATTATACGCCGGGGGAAGTTGACGTAAGATATTCTACGCCCGACACGATAGGCAAAATTTGCGTAATAGGTAGTAATTTAGACGAAAAGAAAATAGAAGAATTATTTAGACTGTAAGGAGAAATATGGATATTCCCGTATATTTGTTTAACGGATTTTTGGAATGCGGAAAAACAAAATTTATACAAGAAACGTTAGAAGACGAAAGATTCGGCGTTGACGAACGAACGTTAGTGATTGTATGCGAGCAAGGTGAAATAGAGTACGACGAAAAAAGATTTGCGGTAAAAAACGTAAAAATAGAGTACTTTGAAGACGAAGAAGATTTAACTAGGGAAAAACTAATTTCACTTGAAAAATCTTTTAAACCCGACAGCGTAATGCTTGAATACAACGGAATGTGGACTAACGATAAGTTATTTTCCGTTTTGCCCGAGAATTGGATGATAAATCAGGTTATGACGTTTTTCGATTCTCGCACGTTTTTACAGTACAATCAAAATATGCGTCAACTCGTTTACGAAAAAATATCGCTTGCCGATTTAGTCGTTTTTAACCGCTTTAATCAAACTATGGACAAAAATTTGTTTCATAAAGCGGTTAGGGGTATAACTAGAAGATGCGATATTTTGTACGAAGGCGCAGACGGCGTTGTCGAAAGGGACGATATTGTAGACCCCCTTCCTTACGACTTAAATTCCGACCCTATTATAATACAAGACAGAGATTACGCGTATTTTTATAGAGATTTATGCGAAGAAATGAAAAAGTACGACGGGAAAAGAGTTTGCTTTTTAGGACAAGTGGGGAAAACCGCGTCTATGGGGCAAGAAAACTTTTTAATAGGTCGCCATATAATGACTTGTTGCGAAGCGGATATAAAATATTCTCCGCTGGTTGCCGAAAGCAAAGAGCAAGTTAAGCATAAAGAGTTTTTAAGAATAACGGCGAAAATAATTTACGAAAAAAATAAAATTTATAAAGGTAAAGGCCCCGTTTTAAAGGTTGAAAAAA
>CAJMEI010000049.1 GCA_905212395.1 uncultured Christensenella sp.
TGTTTTTAAATTTTAGTGTTTTTGAGAAATATCGTTTAAAAAATAGAAAATTACATTAATTTACATAGTAAACACGCTACGATACAAGAACAAAATGTTGAAAATAAACAAATTAAAATCGGGGTAAAAAGTTTTTTGTTTTTACACCTAGCAAAATAAACGGCGGAAACGTAAAATATCGTTTCACTTGAACCATAAATACAACAAGCTGTGCGTCCTACGTAACTATCCGCTCCGCAAGATGACAAAATATCCGATAAAATCGCTAAACTTCCACTGCCCGAAAACGGCTTTAAGATAATTAGGGGCGTTAATTTGCCGTCTATGCCTATTTTATTGAAAACGGGGGATAACAATTTAATTATTTTGTCCGATAGTCCGCTTACGGAAAAAAGTTCGGTCATAATAAATATCGAACATAAATACGGGAAAAGCGAGTAAATTAGCGGTAGAGCCTTTTTAACTCCTTGCGTGAAAGTGTTGTAAACGTTAATTTTTTTAAATATGCAAAAAACAATCAGCGCTAAAATTAGGATAGGTAAAATATAAGTAAACATAGGCTATTTTTTTATGAAGAGCTTAACTAAAATCACACCTATTACGGTAGAGAAGAGAGTGGTTATAATACTTGGCAGTAGTATATCGGACGGGGAAGAAGATAAATACTGGCTACGCAAACTTATTACGGAAGTTGGTATAATTTGCAGTCCCGTAGCGCATAGGGTAAATAACATACATTGCCCGAACGAGTTTCCGTCTTTATCAAAACTTTCGCACGCTTTAATTCCCGTAGGGGTGGCAATACCGTTCATTCCGAGTAAATTTGCGGAAATATTTGCGGAAAGTAATTTTTCCTGTTCTTCGCTTGTGTTGCCGAATAAAAATCTTATAGGTTTTTTTAGTATTTTAGAAAGTTTATCGTTTAGTTTGCTTTGTTCCATAAGTTCAAAAATCCCCAACCAAACGCTGTATACCGCAATCATTTTTAAGGAGAGCGAAAAAGCTTTTTCTCCGCCCGATAAAAGGGTAGGCAAAATTATTTCGGGATTTTTAAAAATTAAAACGACGAAAGAAGAAAATATAATTATTACAAAAATGCAATTCATAGTTAAATACTATGCTAATATTTTCATTTTATGTTTTACTTTTTTGTTATAATGTAATATAATATAACTAATTACGGAAATAAGGAAGTTATTATGGATAAATTTTACATTACCACACCTATTTATTATCCTAGCGGAAACTGGCACATAGGACATTGCTATACCACCGTCGTATGCGACGCGTTTGCTCGTTTTAACAGAATGCTCGGAAAGGACGTTTACTTTTTAACGGGGACGGACGAACACGGTCAAAAAATAGAGAAAAAAGCTACTGAAAAAGGGCTCACGCCTATGGAATTTATAAATCCGCTTGTTGACGAATTAAAACAAATATGGTCGTTGCTCGATATTTCTTATAACAGATTTATAAGAACTACCGATGCCGATCACGTTGCTTGTGTGCAAAAAATATTTGAAAAATTATACGAAAAAGGCGAAATATACAAATCCGAATACGAAGGTTGGTATTGCGCTCCTTGCGAATCGTTTTGGACGGACACTCAACTAGTAGACGGGAAATGTCCCGATTGCGGAAGAGAAGTTCAAAGGGAAAAAGAAGAGAGTTATTTTTTCCGTTTAAGTAAATATGCGGACAAAATAATCGACCATTATCAAAAAAATCCCGAATTTTTACAACCGAAATCCCGCGTAAACGAAATGGTAAACAATTTTATCAAAAGCGAACAAGGTCTTCAAGACTTATGCGTTTCGAGAACGACTATAAAATGGGGGATACCCGTTACGTTCGATAAAAAGCATACCGTTTACGTTTGGGTAGACGCGTTAAGCAATTATATAACCGCGCTCGGATATTTAACCGACCACGACGAATTATACAAAAAATATTGGCCTTGCGACTTACACATGGTCGGAAAGGAAATAGTACGTTTCCACGCTATAATTTGGCCCGCTATTTTAATGGCTTTGGGCGAAGAATTGCCTAAACAAGTTTACGGACACGGTTGGCTATTAATAGGCGGGGACAAGCTTTCTAAAAGTAAGCAAGATAAAGTCGGTTCGGAACTTACCGACCCATTAAAACTCGTACAAAGGTACGGTTCGGACGCGGTAAGATATTTCTTATTAAGGGAAATTCCGTTCGGCAACGACGGAGTGTATACGAATGATAGTTTACTTTCCAGAATTAATTCAGATTTAGCTAACGTTTACGGAAACTTGGTTTCCCGTACGACAGCTATGATAGAAAAATATTTTGGCGGGATAATTCCTACGCCGTCCGATGAAGAAGAATTGGATAAAGAATTAAAAACGCAAGCAGTGGAATGTTTAGACAAAATAAAAGTTAAAATGAAAGAAATAAACGTTCCGGACGCGCTTGCTGAAATATTTAAAGTTTTAAATAGGGCAAATAAGTATATAGACGAAACGACGCCTTGGATACTTGCAAAAGACGAATCTAAGAAAAACAGGCTTGCTACGGTACTATATAATCTTGCAGAAACTATAAGAATTTGTTCCATACTTTTAAAACCGTATATTACCGTAATGCCTAATAAGGCGCTTGACATGTTAGGAATAAACGGCAAGGAGATAAACGATTTTTCGTCTTGTACGACGTTTGGAATACTAAAAAGCGGAGTAAAAGTAACAACGGGGGTATTGTTCCCGAGAATAGACGTAGAAAAGGAAACGAAGGAAATGAGTGAAATAGCATCGCAAATAAAAGAAAAGACAGAAGTAAAACAAGAAGTAAAAGAAGAGATAGAACAAATTACCATTGACGATTTTATGAAAACTTCTTTAAAAGTAGCAACCGTAAAGAAATGCGAAAAAGTAGAGAAGAGTAAAAAACTATTAAAATTCTTGTTAGAAGTCGGTTCGGAAGAAAGACAAGTAGTAAGCGGAATAGCCGCGTATTACACTCCCGAAGAATTAGTAGGTAAAAAGGTTGTTTTAGTATACAACTTAAAGCCTGCAAAACTTTGCGGAATAGAAAGTCAAGGTATGCTTTTATGCGCCGAAAAGGACGGAAAAGTTTGTTTAATTTCTCCCGAAAAAGACATGCCTTCGGGAAGTACGGTTAGATGAAATTCGTAGATTGCCACGCGCATTTAACCGATAATCGGTTTAATTTAAAAAATTATCGTTTTGATGGATTCGCAGTTGTAAACAGCGGTTACGACCGCGAATCTTCTTTTTGCGCAAAAAAAATATCGGAAATTTATCCGTCTTTTTATTTTACTTGCGGAATTCAACCCGAAGAAATACGTGAAGGGTGGCAAGATTTTATAAAAGAATTGCCAAATTTAGCGCAAGATAAAAAATGCGTTGCGATAGGCGAGTGCGGGTTGGATTACCATTACACAAAGGATAATAAAGACTTACAAAAGCAAGTTTTTATAGAACAAATGAAACTTGCCAACCAACTAAAAAAACCTGTCGTAATACATTCTAGAGATTGCTGTCAAGATACTTTTGACGTTATTAAAGAACATATAGACCTACTTAGCAACGGTTTTTTATTGCATTGCTATTCTTATAGTAAAGAGCTTGCCGTTGAATTTGCAAAGTTAGGGGCGTATTTTTCGTTCGGCGGAGTAATTACTTTTAAAAACGCGAAAAAAGAAGAAATTTTAAAAGCGATTCCGTTAGATAGGGTATTAAGCGAAACGGATAGCCCTTATATGTCGCCCGAACCTTTAAGGGGTACGTTAAACACGCCTTTAAACGTGCCGATAATAGTTAAAAAAATGGCTTTGATATATGATAAATCAGAAGAAGAAATGAAAAACATTTTGTACGAAAACGCGTGTCGTTTTTATAGAATAAAGTTTTAGGGATAAAAAATGGACGTAAAAAAAATATTAAACGAAAACGATTTTAAATTTAAAAAAAATTTCGGTCAAAACTTTTTAACCGATAAAACTTTGCTCGAAAATATCGTAATAGGCGCGGGAGTGGATAAAAAAGATACCGTTTTAGAAATAGGCGTCGGCGCGGGAACGCTTACCTACGAGTTGAGTAAAAAGGCTAATAAAGTTATAGGGTATGAAATAGATAAAACTTTAAGTTCCGTTTTAGATAAAACTCTTGCCGATTGTTTTAACGTGGAAATAGTTTTTGCCGACGCTTTAAAAACGCCTATCGAAAAGATAGAAAAAAAACTCGGCGGAAAGTATAGGCTGGTATCGAATCTTCCGTATTATATAACTACTCCTTTAATTATGAAATTTATACAAGAAGCCGAAAACTGCGTAAGCATTACCGCAATGGTACAAAAAGAAGTTGCGCTTCGTTTATGCGCAGGGGAAGGGAGTAGCGAATACGGGGCGATAACCGCGGGGATAGACGTAGTAGGCGACAGTAAAATAATCGCTTTTGTAGATAGAACAATGTTTACTCCTATGCCGAAAGTAGATTCGGCAGTCGTAAATATTTCGATAAATAAAAACAAGTATTCTGTATTGAGCATGAAAAAATATAGGGACGTAGTAAGATGCGCTTTTTCGTCTAGAAGAAAGACTTTCGTAAATAATTTAATGAATAGTTTTTCTTTACCGAGAGAAAACGCCGAAAACGTTTTAAAAAGTTTTGGAATAGACGTAAAAGCTAGGGGAGAAACGCTTTCTACGGAGCAATTCGTAAAATTGGCTAACTATCTTGAAGAAAAAGGCTTACCATGAAAACTAAAATTTTTAAAATAGATTCGATTCCCGTTTGCTTATTCGGAGAAAATAAAGATAATTTATTTATTGCCGTTCACGGTTTTTTTTCTAATAAGCAGGACGAAATAATTAGGGAATTTGCCAATATCGTAACTAAAAAAGGGTATTCGGTTTTATCGTTCGATTTAGCTTCTTTTGGGGAAAGAACGGGAGAAAAATGCACTATAAGTCGGGCTATAAGCGATTTAACGCTGGTTTTAGATTACGCTAAAAGAGAATTTATAAACGTAAACGTATTTGCCGTAAGCTACGGCGCGTATGTAGCTATGCAAGTATTTAAACAAAAGACTGATAAATTTATAATGCTGTCGCCTATTGTAAATATGCTTAAATTAACCTACGATTTAATGATGCAAAACGGCGTTACGGAGCAAGAATTAATTAACGAAAAAGAAATAGTAAAAAATTATCAAGCATTTTATTTAGAAGATATAAAATTTGCTCAAAAAAATCCTAGCGGAGAAATAAAAGGTAACGGATATGTAATTTACGGCAATAACGATACGTTACAAAGTTTTTCTTTAATTAAAGATTTTTCCGATAAGAACAACTGCGAATTGTTCGTACTGCAAAACGGGGAACACTTTTTTCACACGAAAGAGCAATTAGATTTTTTTAAAAACGCAATAAATAAAATCGTTTAACTTACTTTTAAAAAAGAAAATTGTACATACAACTTAGATTACAAAAAGAGAAAAGTACATATTTTAAAGTTAAATATGTCATTGATAGATTTTATATTATGTGTTAAAATATATTTACGTTTGTTTTGGAGAAAAGTAAATGATAAAAATATATAACGATATAGTAAAATTGGACACCGAAAGCACTTCCGTAATAATAAAAAAAATGGACGGAAAGGCTTTTTTATTGCATTGCGGTAAAAAGTTAAAAGACTATGAAAACTACGACGTTTTTTCTAATGGTTGGTGGGAATCGGGAATATCCAACGATGATAAAACTTTGCATACTACGGTTTTAGGCTCGGTAGGGGAATACACTAACAGAGAGCCTTTTTGTTGTTTTTACGACGAAAGGGGAGTTTTTTCGAATAGATTCGAATACGTCGGGGCTGACATCGTAAACGGATTTTCTTCTCCGTTTCCTACTTCTAGAAAAAAAGGCGAAACGTGTAAATTAACTTTTGTAGACGAAATTTCGGGCGCGAAAATATATCAATATTACACCGTTTTTTCGGATAGTTCGATAATAGCGACTCATAGCGAATTCGATAATTGCACGGACAAAACTTTAACCGTTACAAGATTAAGTTCTTTGCAACTCGATTTCGTCGGAGATAAAGCTAAGGTAACTACTTACGACGGAACTTGGGTTCAAGAGAGAATAAAACACGAAACGGAAGTCGTTAGCGGAAACTTTGAAATAAATTCTAAAACGGGTATATCGTCTGCGATACATAATCCGTTTTTTACGGTAAAAATAAACGATAGAGTTTTAGGGTTCAATTTAATCTTTTCGGGCAATCATAAAGAAATCGTAGAAGTATCCCCGTATAACAGAATTAGAATTTTAACGGGAATGAGCGATTTTAATTTTAGGTATATTTTAAAAGGCGGAGATAAACTCGTTTCTCCCGAAGCTATTTTTACGGTAGCCGAAAGTGAAACCGAAGTTTCTTGCCAAATGCGAAAATTCGTTTTAAACCATATAATAAATCCGGATTTTGCTTATAAAGAAAGGCCGATTTTAATAAACAACTGGGAAGGAACGTTTTTCGATTTTACGGGAGAAAAAATTTACGAAATAGCCAAAATCGCTAGTTCTATCGGAATTGAAATGATGGTTTTAGACGATGGTTGGTTCGGTAAAAGGGACGATGATAAAGGCGGACTAGGGGATTGGTACGACAACGTAAAAAAGACTGGCGGACTAAAAAAACTTGCCGATAAAATTCACGACTTAGGAATGAAATTCGGTTTATGGGTAGAACCCGAAATGATTTCGGAAGATTCGGATTTGTACAGAAAACATAGCGAATACGCAATGAAAATTCCCAACGTTAAACCGTTAGAGCGTAGAACTCAACTTTGCATAGACCTATGCAACGACGAAGTAAGTAATTATTTGGCGGATACGCTTATAAAGCTATTTAACGAAGTCGGCGTCGATTACGTTAAATGGGACCATAACAGGTCTATGTCGGACGTGTACTCGCCGAGTTTAACTAATCAAGGCGAATATTTTTACAAATACTACGTAAATCAATGCGCAATGCTAGACAAAGTAACTTCTTCTTGCAAAAACGTTTTGTTCGAAGCTTGCGCTTCTGGCGGATGTAGGTTTGATTTAGGAATGTTGTATTATATGCCACAGTGTTGGGGAAGCGATAACACCAACGCTTACGATAGGTTGTTTATTCAAGAAGGAACGCTTGCGGGCTATCCGCAATCAACAATGGGTTCTCACGTTGCGGGATTCCATCATACGCTTCCGTTCGTTTCATACGAATCTATGTTTAATTGTGCCTGCGTAGGCGCGTTCGGGTATGAATTCGATATAACTAAGGCGAGTAAAAAAGATTTAGAAATAATTGAAAATCAAGTAAAATTCTACAAAAAATACAGAAGCGTTTTGCAGTTCGGAACGTATTATCGTTTAGGCGAAAGCTTGTTAAACAGCGTTTCGGGCGGATGGATAACCGTTTCTGACGATAAAAGCGTGGCTTTGGCGGTTATAATAGATAGGCAAATTACAAGATGCGAACATAGACCGCATTTCGTGTTTACGGGATTAGATGAAAACGCGTTATATAAAGTAGAATCCAGAAAACAGTTTAACGTAGAAAAACAAATTTCCTTTACCGCTTACGGCGACGCTTTATGTTCTTACGGGGTAGACGTAGACGATATTAAAAACGAAACCGACCAAAGGGAAAATTCTTGCCCGTTTTATTCAAGAATATTAGTTTTTACAAAAATAAAATAATATAAT
>CAJMEI010000050.1 GCA_905212395.1 uncultured Christensenella sp.
CAACTATCTATCATTATATAATAAAAAAAAAGTTTTGTAAATAACAAAAAAGCAAATTTTGCGAATTTCGGAGAGAAAATGAAAATATGCGCTACGGTTGCGGAATATAATCCGCTCCACAACGGACACGAATATCATATAAAACAATTTAAGACTTCCGATTTCGACTTTACGGTGGCAATATTAAGCGGAAATTTTACTCAACGCGGTGAAATTGCGATAATGGATAAATTTACAAGAAGCGTACACGCCGTAAAAAGCGGGATAGATTTAGTTATAGAGTTACCCACGATATTTGCCACCGCGAACGCGGAAAACTTTGCAAAGGGCGCGATTAAGCTTTTTAATTACTTAAATTGTTCCACCCTTTCGTTCGGGTGCGAAAATCCCGAAACCGATTTTATAACGCTTGCTCAGCGAGTAAAAGAAGAACCCGAAAGTTTTAAAAATGCTTTGAATAACTGTTTAAAGTCGGGCTATACGTTCGTAAAAGCCAAAAATTTTGCCTTAAAACAAGCGGGAATAGACTGCGACGTTTTAGATAAATCTAACAATATTTTGGCTTTGGAATACGTTTCCGCGCTTTTAAACGAAAAAAAAGATTTTTCTCTTTTACCCGTAAAAAGATTAGGAGAAGAGTATTTAAGTTCTAAACAAGCAAGCAACTATTCGTCCGCAAAAGCGATAAGGGAAAACTTGACGGATAAAGAATTTTTAAATAAAAACGTTCCTTCTTTCGTTTTTGTCGACCTACCCGAAAAACTTCCGCAATTTGACGATATTATTTTGTATTCCCTTTTATCGAACTCGAAGTCCGTTTTAGCAAGTATCCCCGACTGCTCGGAAGGATTAGAAAACAGGCTTAAAGCGTACGCAAAAACGAGTTTTACTTACGACGAACTTTTAAAAAACGTTTCGACCAAACGTTACACGCAGGCTAGACTTAAAAGAATTTTAGTTTGTTCGCTTTTGGGAATAAATAAAACGCTTTTAAAAAACGCCTTAAAGGACGATTTATATATAAAAGTTTTAGCTATAAACAAAGAAAAACTAAATATTTTATCTTATTTATCCGACCTTCCCTATCCCGTTTTAACCAGAAAGGGAGATGAAAAACTATTGACGGGTACGGCTAAAAAATGCTTTGAATTAGACGAAAAGGCGTGCGAAATTTATTCGCTTATCACTAAAAAAAGAATAAACCCGTTTGAAATGAAAATTGTTTAAAATTATTGACATAAATAAATAATGGGTATATAATAATTTAGTAAGAAAAATAAAACTGCTGTATAAATACAAAATTTGGACAACTTTTTTGTTTAACTTATTTAAAGACTAAGACGGAGAAGCGTTTTTGCAGTAAAGCACACAGAGAAAAGGCGAATGGTGAAAGTCCTTTTGTTTTAGCGAATTTCGTACCGCTCCCGAGTCGTTTTCCCCAAATTATAGTAAGGAAAACCGTTTAACTTGACGTTACAAGAAAAAGTAATAAATCAAGGTGGAACCGCGCAAATTGCGCCCTTGACGGATAAAACCGTTAGGGGCGTTTTTATTTTATAAACGCGTTTACGCGATTTATTTTAAAAATTTTTATCAACCTAAAAACGAATAGGAGATGTTTATGAAAGTTATTTACAACGACGGCACCGTTAAAGAATGCCCTAAGGAAGACGAATTACACGTTTTAAGACACTCTTGCGCGCACGTTATGGCGCAAGCTATTAAGCGTTTATTCCCGCAAGCGGACTTTGCTTACGGTCCCGCTAACGAAAAGGGATTTTATTACGACGTAGACTTGGGCGAACAAAAACTTACGGACGAAGATTTAGCTAATATCGAAAAGGAAATGAAAAAAATCGTAAAAGAAAATCTTCCGTTCAAAGTATTTTCTCTTCCGAGAGAAGAAGCTATCGCTTTAATGAAACAAAGACAAGAAAAGTATAAAGTCGAACATATAGGCGACCTTGATAAAGACGCTAGAATAACTTTTTATCAACAAGGCGAATATATAGATATGTGCGTAGGCCCGCACGTTTGCTACACGAAAGCTTTAAAAGCTTTTAAGATAACGGGACAATCGGGCGCGTATTGGAAAAACGACAGTAACAATAAAATGCTTACCCGTATTAAAGGAACGGCTTTTTCGACCAACGAAGAAATGGAAGAATATTTTAAAATGTTGGAAGAAGCTGAAAAAAGGGACCATAGAAAAATAGGCAAAGAAATGAATTTGTTTATGCTTTGCGACGAAGCTCCCGGATTCCCGTTCTTCTTACCAAAGGGCATGGAACTTAAAAACGCTTTAATAGATTATTGGAGAGATATTCATAAAAGAGATAATTACGTAGAAGTGCAAACTCCTATGATTATGAATAGAAAACTTTGGGAAACAAGCGGACATTGGGACCACTACAAAGACAATATGTACTCCACCGTAATAGACGACGAAATTTTCTGCGTAAAACCCATGAACTGCCCCGGCGGAGTTATGGTTTACAAAAATCGTCCGCACTCTTATAGGGAACTTCCTTTAAGAATAGGCGAACTGGGACTTGTTCATAGACACGAACTTAAAGGCGCGTTACACGGCTTATTCAGAGTTCGTTGCTTTACGCAAGACGACGCTCATATTTTTATGACGAGAGAACAAATAACCGACGAAATAGTAGGCGTAGTACATTTAATTAACGAAGTTTACTCTAAATTCGGGTTCGATTATTTCGTAGAATTATCTACCCGTCCCGAAAACAGTATGGGTAGCGACGAAGATTGGGAATCCGCTACTAACGGACTAAAACTTGCGCTTGAAAAATTAAATTTACCCTATATTATCAACGAAGGCGACGGAGCGTTTTACGGACCTAAAATCGACTTCCATTTAAGGGATTCTTTGGGAAGAACTTGGCAGTGCGGAACGATACAATTAGACTTCCAAATGCCGTTAAATTTCGAGCTTGAATACACCGACGAAAACGGCGAAAAGAAACGCCCGATTATGATTCACAGGGTTTGTTACGGCTCGATAGAAAGATTTATAGGAATTTTAACCGAACACTTTGCAGGCAAATTCCCGACGTGGCTAGCTCCTACGCAAGCAAAAGTAATACTCGTTAGCGAAAAGTTTAAAGAATACGGCGAAAAAGTATATTCGGCGTTAAGACAAGCAAAAGTTCGCGTTGAGTTCGATACAAGAAACGAAAAAATAGGATATATGATAAGGGAAGCCCAAATGGTAGATAGAGTACCCTATATGTTGATTATCGGACAAAAAGAACAAGAAACAAACACCGTTTCGGTAAGAAATAGGGACACCAACGAAACCATAACTCTATCTTTGGAAGATTTTATTGCTAAAATTACTAACGAAATAAAAGAAAGAGTATAATTGTTTTTAATGCAAAATTTTTTAGTAAATTAAACTAAGCTTTTAAAATTTTATCACGTTCAAAACGCCGAGCGATTACCGCAGTTTCCATAGGAAATTTTTCGGTAAGTCGCAGGGTTCAGAGTCAGGCGTGGCGTAATGCCACGCCTTTTCTCTTGCTTGTTTTAATGTTTTTCAGTTGAAATAGTCAATAGGCAAATGTCCACGTTCTTGGACATTTGCCTACTTTTGAAAAAGCTTTATTTTATTTAATTCCAGAAAACACCGTTTGAATCCAACGTTGCCGAGCTGGAAGATGCCGACGCAATCGTTGCCGAGCTGCTGCCGAGATATACGACGTATGCCGTCATAGCGCAGGGCATTTTAACCGTCGCCACTGTCGCTGAATTGACTGTTACGGTTAAATAGCCGCCGTTGGAAAGAGAAAGGGAAGATTTTGTGGTCATTCCCGTTGAATTACCGTGCGACGATTCGCTCGTCATACCGCCCGACGTCATAATTGCAACAACCTGCCCGCCCGTATGCGTATATCCGCTTTCGGTATCAATAGCCGAATTTCCGTTGGAATTACAAATAACAACCGTTTTACCGCCTGCAAAAAGAATTCCACCGTAAGAATCTCTACTGTTGGCATCGAGACCGTCACCCGTCGCATATACGTAGAGCGTTCCGCCTGCAATAGTAATACCGTATCCCGAAGTAGTGGTTGCATTAACCCCGTCGTCGGATGAAACAACGCAAATACTACCGCCTTGTATATTGACAAAGGTACCTTCGAGCCCTTCGTATGAGTTTGTTACGGTTACGGTGCCACCCGATATCGTCAATGTTCCGTCTGCATGCACACCGTCGTCGTTGCTATACACGGTAATAGCTCCACCGCATATAATGACTTTACCCGTAGGATTCTCGCCGTTTTCAAGCGTTACGCCGTCATTTTTGGCGTGGATGGCGTCGTCATATGCCTTAATATAAATTGTACCTGCGTTTATCGTAATTTCGTTTGCGGCTTTAATGCCTTTTGTGGAATACGTTCCCTTATCGGTATTTCCTTCTTCCTGCATACCGCCGCCCATTCCGCCCATTCCGCCCATGGACGTTGTAGTATAATTTGTCCAGGATACAGAGAGTGAACCTGAACTATAAGTCAGGGCAACTGTGTCATAGCTCGTACTTATCGTCTTATAATCCGAACAAGCATAATAATCAGTATCCTGTCCCTGCGTCTGAGAACTCGTGTACATATAAACGACTAATTTGGAATAATTCGTATTTTTCGCAAACGTGTAGTAGTAATAGGTTGAGCTTATACCGCCCATTCCGGGACGACCGCCCTGTGAAGAAGATGAAACCGTCTTATAAGAATCGCTGACGTTCACCCACAAATAATCGGTATCGCTGTTGTAGTACTTTATAGAATATTTATATGACGTACTCGTATAACGTAAATAATAGGTTCCTTCCGAAACGTCCGTAACTTCTTCCGAATATTCAGAATATTTATCCGTATAGATATTAAGAATTGTCGTGGCGTCGTCGATTAAAACGTTATACGCCGCATCGATACCGTCGCACGCCGCATAAAGATTATGTGTACCACCTGCAATCGAAACCGTGCCTTTTTGGTTACCCGTCGTTTCGTTGATATGGCTGTTAGTCGTCTTAATGCAATCGCCTTGCTTTGCGATAAGGGTTGTCGTTGCGCTCGTAATTTCCACGCTATCGTTACCCTTTAACGCATTATCAACGCACGTTACGGATAAGGTCAGATTTTTAACCTGCAAATCGTCTTTGGTATGGATACCATTGTTATTTGCGGAAACGATTGTAAGTTTGCCCCTTCCGCTCATTTCAAGGTCTACAAGCGAATATACCGCCGCACAATATAAGGTAGTATCCGTAGAATCAATCGCCGCACGGTTATCGTAAATATAATTTTCGTATCCGTTCTTTGCTTTAAGAGAAACTTCGTTTCCGCTCAAAACCGTAATAGGATTGATAGAATCGCTTGTAAGCGTAAAGCCCGTCATTTCCAAGTCGAATTTGTACGTTCCCGTCGTATCCACGTCAATTACGATATTGCCTTCAAACTCGCCCGAAATAGAATATACGGTATCTGCGGTAATTGTTGTAAACGTAAGCACGTTATCTGCGTAAGTATAAGCGTTTTCCGTTCCCGAAACATAGGTAAGTGTGAAAGGTAAATCAAAAACGTCAGCCTGCTCGCTAAACGATACGGATATCGTATGGCTTGCCGTAATATTTTTAAACGTATAGACACTTGTTGTTGTAACCGCATTTCCGTCGACTGTAAGCGTATCGAGCGTATAACCGCTGTCGGGCGTAAACGTAACGGTCAAACTATCGTTATAATTTACGCTTACCACACCGCTTTGCGACGCGCTGCCGCCGTTGCCGACGTTGACCGTAACCGTAAGTTGCGTTGCCGTTATTGCAACCGCTCCCGTAATCGAAGCGTATTCGCTATTTGTAGGCGTAAACGTTACGTTATAATTTCCGCTTGCCGAAATTACTGTATCGGGAGCAGACCAGGCAAACGTTCCGTCAACACTTCCCGAACCGCCCGTAAGCGTTAAATCTGAAAGTCTTTGACCAATATATACGATTGATTCTGAAACGGTAGGAAGCGCAGTGATAGCGGTACGGAGATATTGTTTTGTAAATCCGCACTCGCAGGTGTACGTGGCATATCCCGTAGTTTCATCATAATCGGTTTCGATAAGATTGTGAGATTCTTCGCCTTTTTTCAAGGATTCGTAGCCTTCGTCTATGCAAGCGTACCAATGCGTATCGCCGTTATCGTGCGTAAGTTTATCCGAATAATTATGTTCAAGTTTGGCTTCGCCTTCTACTTGTTTTTCATAATCGCAAACCGTGCAACTGTAAGTGATATAACCTGCGCTTTCAAACGTAGCAGGGGTTTCCGTTCCGTCGTCGAAGGTATGCTTGGCTTTATCCTTCGTTTCGGACATGTGTGCGCATTCTGCGTTATGCCAATGATACGTTTCGTCAAACGTCCATTCGTCCGAATAAGTATGCGTATGATTTGAATCGCCGATAGAGCAAGCCGAAAGTGCGCCCATCGACGTTACGCAAGCAAACGCAAGAAGTAAAGCAATCATTCTCTTTTCCATAGTGCTAATCTCCTGTATTCGTTCTTTTTGAAGTGTTTTTAAAATATTCTTCTATTTAAACAATAAAAACGGAAAGGATTTTATCGCAAAAAAAGAAACTTTCGGAAAGAAAAAATCCAAAAGTTTCTTTAAGTGAATAAAAAATTGTTTTTTACGGTTTATCGTTAGGAAATTCGTTATTTGGCGGATTTCCGCCGATGCCTTCAAATCCACCGCCTTTATGCGGGGCTTCGTTCGGAGGCGCGCTCGGAGGTGCGCCCGGCGGAGCAGTTGCAACTTCGCCAGTTTGGAAATCGACCTCGTATTTATAAATTGTAGCGTCACCAACTAATTTTAACGTTACGGCATAAACGGCTTTCGATTCGCCACGCTTTGACGGCAGTATGAAGACGTGATATTCTTCTACGTCATCAGCAGTTTTGTTTATTTTCGACAATACGGCGTTTAATGCTTGTTCTTCTGTAACTTTTACCTTTACAGAACCCGAAATCAATTCGTCGGGCGGTCTATTGCCGTTAGGGCTTTGTGAATAAATCAAATTCAAATTTTTGATAGATAAACTCGAAAGGGTTTCAATCTCTTCTTGCGACAAATCACCCATACAGTCCACCATTTTATCGAGCAAGTGCATTTTCCCTACGGAAACGCCTTGTTCTTCGGCTCGGCGTTTTAAGTCTTTGTCAACCTTTACGCCCTGCGCGATAATAGCGCATTCCATTTCAGAATTTTTAAAAACGTCGTTCACTTGTTGCGTGATATAGGTTAAAAATCCGTTCGTATGGGTTACGTCGCTAGTATCAACGCTGATAAGCATTGAATTATCGTCCGACGTGAGATAACCTTTCACGTACATTGAACCGACGATTGCATTCAGCGCGGTTTTAAGTTCCACGCCTTCGAGTTTCATACCGTTCAAAATAATTTTGGCGTCTTCGTTGGCCGCTACGCAGGAAAGTACGGTATTGTCTTCGTCGAGAGAGAGTTCAAGGCTGGGGTTTACGTCAATATACACGCACGTTTGTGCCTCTGCAATGGGTTGGGATTCGGGAATGGTTTTTCCTATGAATAAGCCCACGCCGAACAAAATCAAGCAAGACGTAACCGCTACGATTCGACGGAAAAGGAAGGGATGCTTTTGCTTCTTTGCATTCGTAGAGTGAACGGGGAGCGCAGCAGGGGCTTGTGTTTCATTTTC
>CAJMEI010000051.1 GCA_905212395.1 uncultured Christensenella sp.
AAATTAGCGTTAAAATTATAAATATTTTTTTCATATAAATCTTTATCACGGAAAATTGCTATATTTTCCGTAAAACAAATACCCCTTTCATAAATTGCGACGTAGTGTACGTCATTTTATCTACATATACCTTTTCAATTTTATTATACATTTATTTTTTTGCGTTTTCTTATCAAAATATGCTATATATTTATCATTTTTTGACCTAAAATATCTTTTTGGGTTTAAAAAAGAACAAAATACAATTTTTTATGCTTTTTAGAAAAAATCACGTTCCGAAAACACAAGCAAAAAAAGCATTACCTAAAAAGGTAATGCCTTAAAAATTTTAAAATTAAGTTTTATTATTTAGAAGAGGACGACGAACTGCTATTATAGTTAGAACTCATATAGCTATTATAACTGTTAGCGTCGGACTTAGTTACTTTTGCAAGCATTCTGTCGTGTAACGCCGTGAAAGAATCTTCTTCTTTGTTTTTTATTCCGTTAAAATATTCTTCTACTAATTCGTCAAGTTTATCTTGATATTCTTTCGTTCCCTTAGTAAAACTGCTTAATTCCTCTGCTTTTTCGCTTTCTATTTTAGCTTGTACGTCAACGCTTAAAGAGTATACGTAAGCAGTAAACGGGTCGCTGTCTAACGCAACTAATACGTGATCTCCGAATACTTCGGGCGCGTACCAGTCGGCGTCTATAGCTAAAGCGGTAATTTGTTCGCCTTCGCTTTCGGCAGACGCAATAGATATTCTGTATAAATAAGAGTTGCTGTCTTTATAATAAACGTAATCGCTTGCCTTGTCGTAAGTAAGCAACGTGATATCCGTTCCCTTAAGTTCGGTTGTACCGGCTAAAACCGTTCCCGTTTTATAATCGGCGCCGTTATATTTAGCGGGGTCAAATTCTACTAAACCTAAATCGCTATTATAATAAACGATTCTGTTTTCACTTATAAACATAGAACTGTCGCTAAATATTGTGGATAAAGCCTCTCCCCCAACTTTTTTTATCTTTTTTGCGTTAGCGACGTTTAACGTATCATTTGTGGTATCACTATCGTAAGCGGTTAATTCGCTGAGTTTAACGTACGCTACCATTTTGCCTTCTCCGCTAGAAGTATCTACGGGAGTATAGGTAAAATATAAATTGCCGTTTACCGTTTTAGTGAGAGCAAAAGTCCAACCTTCCGAACCGAAATAAACGTTACCTTGACCGTATTCGCCTTTCGCTTTAATTACGGTTTTAGCTTCTTCGTCGCCAAATTTATAGGAGAACAATATGCCGTATTTTTCATCGTTTTCGTCTTTATCTACGTCTAAATCGGTAAAATACAAGTAATCGGCTTCGTACTCGTCGGGAATAGAATATGAATCGATTTTTTCCCTACTGAATATTTTTTTGCCGTTTTGATTGTAAACGGTCAACGTATAAACGGAATCAGATTCTTCAACCGTTATTAAGTAAACGTTTTTTCCTGATTGTATAAATTTATATACGACCGCCATATTTTCAATTTTCACAAACGGACTAGACGTAGAAGTTCCGTCAAGCTTAGTTCTTTGGAAATTGATGTAAGAATTGTTTGGTTTTCCCGTTTTATCTTTAGTATCGTTAGGAGTGCCGTAATAAACGTAATCGCCAAAAATACAAAGACCGGTTTTATAATAGGTGCTGGCAAAAATTTTGGGAACTACGACTTCTACGGTTGCGTTTTTAGGATTAGCTAAATCGGACAATTTCGTCCTGACTAAACTTCCTTTTACTACGTCCCCAAACGTGTTATCCGCAGTAGAACTCTCTATTCCGTTTATATAATAAACGTATTCCCCCACTTGCGTAGCAAAACCGCCGTTAGACGTAATTTCGCCCGCAACGTAATCTACTTTCCAATTTTTTTCCTTGTCTTTTTTACAAGCGGAAAACGCCCCGAACACTACGCAGGCAGAAAGCATTAAACAAATTATTGTTAAAAACTTTTTCAAGGTCTTAATCTCCTTTTGAGAATAATTGCAGATTAACCATCGTATATTTTATTATACGGCATTAGATAATCATAGACTTAATTATTATATACCAAAAATATCAAATAATCAATTATTTTTGTCAAATTTTTATAAGGAATGTATGGAAAACAACGACAACTCTCTTTTATCCGTTTTAGGAAAATTAACGGGACTATTTAAAAACGAACGCGACCCCGACAAAAACGCCCGAAATAACGATTTACAAAATAAAGAAAAAAATGATAATTTGAAAAAAAGCGAAAAAAATTATGAAAAAAATAAGGCCTTTGCAACGGACGATTTTATTAAAAAACACAACGCGCTTGCAAATAAAATAAAAGATAAAAATTCTTAATCAAATATTTTTCTTCGTAATTTTTAAGAAAACGCTTAGACTACGTGTAAGCGTTTTAAAGCTTTTAAAACAGATTTAAGCTTTTATAAAGCTATACGTATAAATTGTGATAAAACTTTATTTTTCGTATTTATTGTCGCTCTAAAATTATTTTACAAAATAGAATTGTCAAACTAAGCGCAACGCTTAGTATAATTCAACAAACTTCTTTTTTTCTATTTTTTTCTATCAACTGTTGCATTTAATAATAATTCACCCAAAATATAAAAAGGCAAAGCCGAAATCGGCTTTGCCTTTTTTTGTTATGACTTTTATAACCTTGTTTAAACATTTGTAATGTTTACAAAAGTAATTCCGTCTTTGGTTACCTTATAGGTGTTTCCTACCGCAGTAGGAGTAATAGTCCCGTTTACATTCTTGAGCCATACGCCATTATATCCTTGTTGGTCTTGATGTACAGTACCGCTCCACCATTCTTCACCCTTACTGTTCTTATCGCTTACTCCGCTTGCAGGCGTTCCGGGACGTAGTGCAAAGTATAACCAAACGGCTTCTTCGCTTCCCGTGTAACCTATTTGAGAATAAGGAACGATAAATTCAAAGTATACGTCGTAAACGTTATTGGTTGTATTTTTCTTATAGTTAAACGCATAAGAACCTACCAACATCGCTTGATTTTTTAAGTTAATATAAACTTGACGTTTTACGTTAGTAGACGAGTAAGCTTTCATTTCGATGTTAGTGTTAAGCCACCAATCTCTATTTAAAGTGTTGATGTTTTGAACAACTCCGTGTAGCCCGACTAATACGCCTTTTTCTCCCATTTTAGCCATTACTTCAAATCCGAGAGGAGTTGTAGAAGTATCCCAATAAGAGTATTTAGCGTTGCCCGTAGTCCAATCGGATAAATCGCCGTCTATGGTAATTCCCGCAGTCGCGTCAACGATGCCTAAGTTAGCTTTAACTTTTTCGATAGCGGTATCGTCCGTACAAGCTTTTCCGCCTGCAACTACAACGTTTAAGTTAAACGCCATAATACCTACGTTAATTCCGCCGGACAATCCCGAAATGCTTCCCGCTTCAATCTTATAAATTACAGCATTGTTTACCGCAAGATAAAGCGTTCCGTCAAGGTAAAGAACTTGCATTTTAGCAGAACCGCTAGAATTGTAAGTCATTCCTACAACTTCTCTAAACATAGCGTAGTTAGCGCCTTCCGCATCACACCACGTCCAACCGGTAGGATTTGCACCGTCGTTGGTAGTCCTAAATCCGAAGCATACCCAGTTGTTTCCGCCAAAGTAAGGAGCGTCGCCTTTTCCGTTAGGTATTGCGTCTATAGCAAATAAGAAATCGCAAGTTGTCGTCTTAATTATCAACCCAACCTTTGGAGCTTTATCCGAGCCATAAATCGTACCCGTACAAGAAATTTCAGCTTCGAAATACAATTTTTGTCCTGCTACGTTTGCAAACGTTACGGTTTCGCCTTCTGTAGTGTTAGTAGCTCCGCCCGTACGTTTTTCGGTAAATCCTACCGACTTCCAACCGTTACGGCTTGCGTCTACGTCGCCGAAAGTTACGTTTATCATACCGTAGTTATCTACTTCGTTTTCATAATATTGAGCGATAATCGGGTCTGTTTTACTTGTAGAAATTCTGTATTCGGTTACTTCTAATCCTATATTAAACGAACAGAACGAAGGATTAGCTTTTGTTAAAAGCGCGCTTTCTTCATATCTAAATACTTCCGTATCGTTTACAAAGAATATAAATCTTCCCGCTTGTCTGAATACGCCTAATTTAATAGGAGTACCGTAAGAATATACGCCCGCTTTGGTTTTTACGTCATACGTTACTATTCCGTTGTTATATACCGCAAGACCAACGTCTCTTCCCGTAATCGTACCGCTACCTTGAGCGTCTACGTAGAAGAATATACCGTTTTTAACAGCTCCCTTTTCTCCCGCTTCTTTTTCGCCAAAGAAGTCTACGATTTTATATCCGAATTTTCCGCGCGATTCAGACGAACTGGTAATTCCTGTTGCGTTGAAAGTTCCTTCCATATATACTAGCGTATTGCTTACTTCTTTGTAGAATAGTAAGTTTTCGTTATTATCCGTACCGTTTAAAGTAAGTTTTCTGTTAGCGTATAATTCGTGTCCGCTAGCATAGTCTTTAGAAGTATCCCAAGTAGTAGCGCTCTTGTGTAAAGTGTCTACGTCGCCGAACATACCGCTAGTTCCGCCGGATTGATTAGCGATATAATCGTCCGTAATTGCTTTTAATTCGGCTACTTTCGCGCTTACCGCGTTCGTTCCCGTAATTACTTTATAATCTTTAATTTTCATTCCGGAGTTAAAGCAAAGGAATCCTGCCGCGGCTTGCGAACCTGCGCCTAAGCCTCTTAATCCGGTTACTTCGAATATTTGAATATCTTCGCAGTACATTCTGACGGTATCGCCTTCTCTTGCGATAGCAAGTTTAACGTAGTTTTCTCCGCCTTTGTATACTATTTTACCCGCCGTGTATTTTGTAGATAATACTTCCGTACCGTTCCAGTCCCAATCACCGCCACCGATTTTACTTTGGGTATAACCGAGTTGTTTTTGCGTGTAATTGTTAGCCGCGTCGATATAGAAGAACGTACATGCTTGATAGTTTTTAAGAACTAAACCTAATTTAGGCCATTTATCGTTAAGATAAGAAGACGATTCGTAAACGTTAATCTTTCCTTCAAAATAAACGGTGTCGGAATTTACGCCTTTAAAGAATGCATATTGGTCGTTAGTCCAACGGTTAGTTACAGTTGCTCCTGCCGTTCCGTCGTCTTCTGCAATTAAATTATCAAAACCGTAAGTGGTATGATAAAGCGTTCCGTTTACGTTTACAGAACCTAAGGTTTTACCTTGGTCGTGTTTAACCGCTACGGGTACTTCTGCGTTAAGATAACTGTATTCTTTATTTACGTTCGTTACTCTTCCCGTAGATCCGTTAGGATTAGAAAGAACGACTATTTCGCCCATTCCTACTTCAAAGATAGGAGCGCCATCTCTTAAAGCGTTATCAAGTTTAAATTCTATTTTATTAACAGGTAAATCGGCAAATTCAAGAATTAAAGCTCCGCCGGGAACCTTTACAGCCCCTTTACCTACGTTAAAATGATGGTCTTCGTCTAAGCTTACGCTCGGAATAGTTACCGTTCCGCCGTTATAGTAAAGTTTAACGTCTGTTAAACCTTTAAATCTATAACCGTATTCATAAGGAAGATATACCATTAACGCTCTTACGCTCTTGTAAGACGAGAAAGTAAGAGTAACGTAAGTATCACCGCCTGCCTTATAATCGGAAGTGTAATTTCCGTAAGTGCTTTCATTATGATATTTAACTAATCCGTCGGTTAAATACTTTAAGTCGCTTCTCGTATCGTTTACTTGTTCGTAACTAGAATTAGTATAATTTACTTTAATAGTTGCTTCGCTTGCAATATTTTTATATCCGCTTATATCGTAAGGTAAAGGTTGATAGGACAAAGAAGGTCCGTTTGTCGCAATAATTTTACCTCCGTTATAATCGATTAATTTACATTCATCTACCGCCAAAGCTCTTCCGCCGGAAATAGACGTTCTATCTTTAAACGTATGGTAAGCAATAAATAATTGTTCGCCTACAGAAATAAAGCAGTGGTGTCCTGCAGATTGAACTCCTGTCCAAGTTCTTTCGGTTCTGATAATCGTTCCGCCGTTTCTAGGATCAACTTTTCTAAATCCGCTTAAAGGATTATTAGAAGTTGCAAGTCTTACTTGGTAGTTTACGTTCATATATCCGAAAGTCGAGAAAGTCATCATATAGGTGTTACCCGATTTCGTCATGAAAGGAGCTTCGTTTACGCCGTCACCTTCGCCAATAGCGGAACCGCCAACGGTATATTTACCGTATTCGCAAATCATGGTTACGGTAGAATAATCGGGAGTAAGCCAATCTTTCATTTTAACGCCGTAAATACATTGACGTCCGTTATAAGACGCGCCGTATCCGGAATAATATAAATATTTTTGACCGTCGGAATCGATAAACGGGCTTGCGTCTATCGTGTTAGGACATCTATAGCCATCGTTAATTCCCGCGCTGTCTTTAAAGTCGTATACAGGTTTAGTGTGGTCTAATATTTTTCCGTCTTTATTAGCAACTCCTTCGGGCGAAACGAAAGGTCCTACGGGCGAAGTAGCGTAAATAACGCTCATATAACGCCTACAGTTTTGTTCGAACGTGGGAGTTGTGGAGGACGTTAACAAACCGCCGCTTTCACCGTTATTTACTACGGTGCTGTACATATCCGCATTATAGAACATGAAGTAATGATAGGTAACGCCGTTTATGGTTTCTCCTTCTGGGTCGTAAATACATTCGGGAGCCCAGAAGTTAGTTCTTCCCCAGTTATTCATAAGGTCGGGACGATAAACCGGTCCTAAATCTTCCCAGTTGGTAAGGTCCTTACTTCTCCACGCTTGAAGACCGTGACAACCTAATTGGTCGCTCGTTCCGTAAGCGTAGAAATAACCGCCGTATTCCGCGCTTTGAGCTTTACTAACGTATATAACCGAAGGGTCTGCTACTTCGAATTTACATTCGTTATAATAGAATAAGTTTCTATTATATTTAGAAGTCATCGTTTCGTAGTCTTCGTAACTAAAACCGCTATCGGTTCTCTTGCTTGCGGCTATAGTTTCTTGAATAGGTTCGTCAGGGTCTACGATTCCGCCCGTATCCGAACTATCGGAAGACTCGTCGCTTTTCGAAGAAGTGTTGGAAGACGCGTCGCTTTTCGAAGAAGTGGCGGTAGAACTTTTAGAAGAACTGTCGGTCGTTCCCGAAGACGTGCTCGAACTCTTACTCGAGCTTGTCGAGCTACTAGACGATTTCGAAGAAGACGAACTTTCTTCTTCCGTACTACTGGAACTAGCAGGGGTTTGAGAAGAACCGCTCGGCTTGTTACCCTTACTGCACGACGCAAAAATCGACAGCGACATAAGAGCAACCAAAATCAATGAAATAATCTTTTTCATTTATATACTCCTTTTCGCTTTTCCTTAATTTTCGTTAAAAGAAAAGTCAAAATAATACACGTTTTTATTTTAGTTAGCGTCAACCGTAAAAAAACGACGAATGCTCCCTAGCTTACGTTTATTTTATCATAATGGAAAATCATTGTCAACACAATATAAAAAAACTTTTAAATTTTATAGTTTTTTCTTTTTTGTACGTTGACAACTCAAAAACCCTTTATATATCTTGAA
>CAJMEI010000052.1 GCA_905212395.1 uncultured Christensenella sp.
TTTAATATTTCATTTGTACAGCTATAATTAAAATTTCAAATTATTAAATTAAATTTTGTTTTCCAAAAATTTCTTTTTCCATCTTCCGCTTTTCCAACGGAATAAATAAAGTAGTCCCCTTGTAATTTCGTCTAGGGCGAAAGCAAGCCATATTCCTATTAGTCCTAAATTGCATTTTATTCCTAAAATATATGCAAACAATACGCTTACAAGCCAACAAGACGACATAGATATTATCGTCGTTGCGTAAACGTCGCCAACGCCGTTTAAAGAAAATTCTCCTAAATGGTTTAAGGATCTGCCCATTTCAACGAAACAATCTATAACTAATATTATAAATATAAGGTTAAGTGTTTCGTTATCGGTGGTGTAAATTCTAAATAATAATCTATAAAATGCTAAAAATAAAATCGATAGGGTAAAGTTAGAAAATAGCCCTATTAAAATATTTTGTCTGTGCATTTTATCGGCTTTTTCAACGTTCCCGCTACCACAGTGTCTACCGACCATAATTGCGTCCGCGTTGCCTATGGAATAGCCGAACAGATAAATAATAAACACCAAAGACGAAACGTAAATTTTAGCGTTTTGTTGTAAATCGCTTAACATTAAAACGAAGCTCGTAGTTAGGAGCTGTGAAAACTGATAAGAAATAGAGCTTATTCCGCCGGGCAAACCCACTTTAAATAATTGTTTAACGAGTTTTGCTTGAAATTTAGGAATAATTCTTATTTTCTTAACTATAAAAAATACTAGGGCGATAGTGAAAGAAGTAATACCGCCGATTACGGAAGCAATTGCAACCCCCACAATTTTGTCCTGTATGGGCGAAAATTTGGATATTGCCAAAACGTTTAATACCGTAGAAACGAGCGCCGAACCTATACCCGAAAAGAAAGTCGGTTTGCTGTCTCCATAGCAACGCATAATCGTGTTTAAACAAGTACCTAAGCACGAAAAGGTTAAAAACATACATCTTATTCTCGTATATTTAATAGCTTGTTCTAATTTTTGACCGTTTAAATGTATTAAAGAATAAATTTGCCTCGGGAATACAAATATAGTTAAAGAAAGTGTTAAACAAATAATAGTAGTCAACACTAAATTTATGTAGCAAAGTTTTTTAACGGCAATTTCGTTGTTTTTGCCCATATAAATACTTAGCATTATGCTAGTTCCCGTATTGACTAACATCGTAACGGAAGTTATAATGTTAAAAACCTTTCCCGCTCCGTCAACCGCGACGGCGCTTCCCGACGAAATTCTATTTATTACGATTGTAGAAATTATAGATAAAAAGTTAATTAAAAAAAGGTCTAAAAATTGCGGAATGGCAAGCTTGAATAAGTTTAGCTTGCCAAAATTATCTTCCAAAGTAAATAGGGAAGAGTCGAATATTTTTTTCTTTTTAACGGTCGCCCCGTTTTCTTCAAAGTTAGGGTTCATAAAATACCTTTTTCGTAACGAGAAGATTATACAATAACGTTAAAGAAAAGGCAAACGAAAATAACAAAGTTATTCTTGTTTTTTAAAATAATTAAACGGAGAAGTGTTATATACTTTTTTAAAATTCCTATAAAACGTTTGAAGACTGTCAAAACCGCATTCGTAGCAATTGGTTATAATTTTTTCGGAATTAGATTTAGTTAATTCTATATAGTTAAAAAGCCTTATTTTATTTAAATAAGTGTTTAAATTGCAACTTAAATATTCGCTTATAGTGTGCGATATATGAGAACGCGAATATCCGAAATAATCCGATAAGCTGTCTAGCGTAATTTTTTGTTTATAGTTTTCGTTAAGATATTTGATAATTTGACAAATGAGCGGAGAATCCTGTACGGATTTAGTTTCGGTAAGTTTCGTTTTGGAAAGGATTTTACCTAAACAGTAATCTACAAGTCCTTGAATTTCGAGTTGATTTTTGTTTTTTAAATCGTTAAACTGACGCATTAAATTTAAAATTTCGCCGTTTTCGTCTTTAAATAAAAAATCTTTAAGTTTTAAATTCTTTTTAAAGGCGATAAAGTTAGATAAATAATTTTTTGGTATAATAAGTACGGCTATAGTTCCGTTTTTGTTGGAATGAATATCGTAAGAATCTTGAAAAATAAAATTGTTTTTCTCGACTTCTAAAAAATTTTCGTTGTGTTGAAGCAAAACGGAAGATAAAGCGTAGTTTATTTCTATGGAAGAGTGAAAGTGTGAAAAAATTTCCGTTTCGGTTTCAAAATAACATATTTGTTGCTCGTCGTCGCGCAAGTTTTCGTATAAGCCTTCCATTTTTTCTCCTGTTTTTTGTTTGCCGAAATCTATTTATTATGGCTAAATTATATAGCGAACTAAATTTTTTTACAAGTTAAATTTCAAATTTAATTATAATTGTGCATAAATTGATAAAATCATTGCAATTTTTGATAGGAAAGAGGAAAATTTGCAAATTATACTATAAGTATAAAAAAATAATTTTGGAGGGAGAATGAAATCTAAATTATTATTGTGTTTACTTCTCGTTCTTTGTTGCGCGTTGTTTGCGTGTAACGCGGGTAGCAAACCGGGTTCGTCAAAATCTAATAGCGGAGTTTCGTCTTCGGTTACTTCTATAGTTTCGCAAGACGATAGTTCGTCAAGCGCGGAAGAACCTAGTTCTAGTAGCTTAGAAGAAGAAAGTTCGTCAAGTTCGGAAGAACCTAGTTCGAGTTCGGAAAAGTCTAGTTCTAGCAGTTCGGAAAAGTCTAGTTCTAGCAGTTCGGAAAAGTCTAGCTCGTCTAAATCTAGTTCGACAAGCCAACCTATGAGTTCGCATTGGACGCCATTTGACTGAGAGTAAGGAGAGATAAAAATGAGAAAAAGTATTATTAAAAATAAAAGAAAAAGCTTATTAACTATAATATTAGTCGCGTGTCTTTCCGTTATTACTGCGGTAGGCATATCCTTTTCGGTAAAAAATACGTCCAAAGTAAACGCGTATAAAGACCCTGGTAGCGCGGAAGTAGCGAGAGTCGTTGCGGAAGAAGGCATCGTAGTTTTAAGAAACGAAAATAACGCGCTTCCTTTTAATAAAACTATGAAAATAGGCGGTCTCGGAACGGGACAGGATACGAAATTCACCGTCGGTGGCGGCGGTTCGGGTTGGGTTGACAACGGCGGACAAAGCGTTACGCCAAAAGACGGATTGTTAAACGCGGCAAGTAAAGGATACATATCGTCCTATACCGCAATGGGTTCGGCAACGGGAACTTTTGATAGAGTAATTTACTTTATCAGCAGAAATTCTACCGAAGGCGACGATATGAAAATTTCCGACTACTATTTAACGGACGTGGAAAAGAACGATATAAATAACCTTATAACCAACTTCGGTTCTAATAAGGTGATAATAGTATTAAATATTCCTACCATCATAGATACTACTTGGCTTATCCAGAAAAACGTAGGCGCGATAGTATGTATGTGGCTTCCCGGGGAACAAGGCGGTAACGCTTTGGCAAACGTACTAACGGGAGTTGTAACGCCTTCCGGTAAACTTGCGGATACTTGGGCTAAATCTTACGAAGATTATATTTCTTCTTACGGAACTAATAAAGCCGTATCGCAATTTGCAAGCTCTGTAAACGTAAACTATTACGAAGATTTATATTTAGGTTATCGTTATTACGAAACGTTTGATAAAAATTACGAAAAAGTAAATTATGAATTCGGTTTCGGTTTATCTTATACTACGTTTGATATTAAAACTACGGGTGTAAACGTAAACAAAAATACGGGCAAAATAAAAGTATACGTTACCGTTAAAAATACGGGAAGCGTTTATAGCGGAAAAGAAGTAGTACAAGTATATTATTCTACTCCCGACGATAAGATAGACGCGCCCGCTAAACAACTTATAGGCTATGCAAAAACGAAATTACTTGCTCCTAATGAAAGTCAAAATTTAACGATAGATATCGATATTAACGAAATGTCGCAGTTTGACGATACGGGTAGAATTCAAAAGAACGCGTACGTTTTACAAGCGGGTGATTACGATTTATTCGTAGGAAATTCAGTTAAAAACGCAGGTAAAAACAAAGTTGCAACTTATACAGTAAATTCCGACCTTATTATAGAACAATGCGGAGAAATAGACTCTCACGTATTTAAAAGATTGAATTCAGACGGAACTTATGAATATCTTGATATAGATTACTATTCCGTTAAAGAATTCGGCAAAAAGGTGTTTCAGGCAGAAGATTTGGAAAGCATAACTAACGAAAGAGATATTCATGCCGACACTTATCATCAGGGCGTTTCGGAAGGCGTATTATTAAGATTGTTATCTAACCAAACGTTCAGGTACAGAATCTGGGTAGAAAAAGCGGGTACGTATAATATTTCGTTTAATATGTCCAACGGGTCTACTACCGATTATACGGATATGTTCGAAATTTATGTAGATTATACTCCTGACGACAACGTAGATAACGGAGTTGCTCAAAATATAAACGCTTCTTTAACCGCTATTGTAGACGAGTGGAAAAATTGGAGAGTCGTTTACGGGAATACCGTTACATTCAACAGATCAGGGGAATTTCTGTTGACTTTTAAATGCAATTCACAATGCGGGGATATGGATTTCTTTACTATATATAACGATAACGTTGCTCCGTCGGGTGAAACGATTATTTCCGCCGATACTTTTACAAATTCCGACGGAATAATAAGAGAGGGAACGATAAACGGAAATCTGGCGTCCGGATTCAGAAATACGGGAAACTTTGCGGAATATAAAGTAAACGTTGAAAAAGCGGGAGTTTATTATTTAAGTCTTGACGCAGTCACTCCTTTTAAAGCGACCGAAAACCTTGCGGATATTTATTTAAATAACGAAAGAGCAGGTTCTTTAAAAGCTTTAAGAAGTTCTGCCTGTCCCGAACAATATAAATCCGCTAGCGAAAGCGAACCGGGTGCATATACCAATCCTACAATAGATTGTTGGTTCACTTCTTGTGAAACTTCTTCTATTTTGCTCAATTTAAAACAGGGAGAAAATACTATAAAGATTTTAGTTACTTCCACAGACAGTCTTTGCAACGTAAAATCTTTAATATTCAGAACTACGCAAAAATCCTTTACCTACAAAGACAATACTTCCGACTATACTTTCAAGTCTGTTGAAGAAGCGAAAAGCCCTATTGGTTCAACCGGTTGGGCAGGATATAAATTTTTGGACGTTATAGAAGGAAAATGCACGGTAGAGCAATTCGTAAGACAATTTGAAATAAGAGAGTTGACCGCTCTTTCAATGTTGGAAGAACCGAGAGGAGACGTAAACAGCGGAACGGGCGGAATAGGCGGTGTTCCCGGTTGGAATTTAACTAGCAAGACGATGTACGAGTTGCCTTACGCTTCAACTTCCGACGGACCTGCCGGTCAAAGATTTTGTAATTCAAGCATAATGCCTGACGGAAGTATATATAAATATGCAACGTGGTTTCCGTGCGTAACGTTATTAACTGCAACATGGAACGTAGATTTGGCTTATACTTACGGCAACCAATATGCAAAAGAGGACCAGGTTACGCATACTTCTATAATGCTTTGTCCCGGAGTAAATATTCACAGAAATCCCCTTTGCGGAAGAAACTTTGAATATATGTCGGAAGACCCGTTCTTAACGGGAATGATGGCAAGCTACTATATCAGGGGAGCGCAGGCAAGGGGCGTTGCGTGTTCTATAAAGCATTTTTATGCAAACAATCAGGAGTTAAACAGACACAATTCCAACAATAACATTTCTCCCAGAGCATTAAGAGAGATATACTTTAAGCCTTTTGAAATGGCTATAAAAAACGCTAATCCCGGTACGCTTATGACTTCTTACGGATTTGTAAACGGAGTAGCTACTTCCGCAAACGCACAGGTTTTAAAAAATATAGTAAGAGGAGAATGGGGATACGATGGATTTATCGAATCCGATTGGGGAGAAAACACTTTAAACGTAAATATGATTAAAGGCGGTAACAACGCTCACTCATATTTTAACGATTATTATAATACAATAGGAGCTTGGCAACAAGGCACTTTAACGTATGACGAACTCGTAGAAAACGTATCCTGGATGATTAAGTTCCTTATGAGAAGTAATGCGTCCGCATTAAGCAATTACATTTACACCGATACGGATAAGAGCATTAAAGCTACTTCTCGTTTAACCAGAACGGACGGTAGCGGAACGGTTTGGGAAGTTAACCATACCAAAGATATAAACGACGTTTCGGCAACTTCTTCTATCGTAAATAAAGTTTCGGGTATAAACGGTAACGCTAAACTTCAAAACGAAGACCAAACCACTTACGTTGGTTATATAGACTCATCAAGCGTTGCTTACTACGCAATTCACGTTGACAACGCAGGCGATTACTATTTAGCTTACACTTTAAACGTAGGCGCAGTGGAAGGAAAATACGGCGCGTTCGAAGTTTATATCGACGGAATTAAAGCCGACACCTTTACTAATCCTTCTCGTAAAACCAGCGCAAACGTAGGCGATTGGAATATGGAAGACGTATTCGTAGGCGATAATGGAAGCGCAAGAGTAAATTTAAATTATGGTATTCATAGAATTGCGGTAGTATTTAAAGACCATGGATTCAACTTACACAACATTTTATTCTCTTACGGTCAACCCCAAGCGGAAGGAATTTCCGTAAGGGACGGACAAATTGAAGTAAGAAACTATGCAAGCAAAACTGGTAGCGTAAGAATAGAAGGCGACCATTTAGCCAGCACGCTAGAAGGTTCTTCCGTTGAATACAACGTAATTTTCGAAACTACGGGATTATACGCTATAAGTTATATTTTAAACGTTCCCGGAAGAGATGGTTGTTACGGTAACTTCGAAACGTATTTAGACGGAAACAAAGTTGATACGTTTACTAATCCTAACAAAATTACCACTTCTCAAAACGCAGACGTGCTGTGGACGGATACTAAAACTTATTACGGAGATAACGGTCAAGTTAAATTAAACGTTGCAAGCGGAATGCACAAAGTTAAATTTGTATTCCATCAAGAAAACGTAAACTTTAAGACAATAAACTTCGAATACGTTCAAGCGGAAAGCTTAAATAACGTTAGCAAAACCGATATCCAAACCGCTGAAAAAATTAAAGGCGCAAGCATACTCGTTTCTCCCACCAAAGAAGGTGGAATCAGATTTGCTATGACGGTTAGTCAAGAAGAAATAGGTCAAGGCAAAATTCTAGCGGTAAGAGTAAAATCTACAGTAGACGCAAGCAAAGTTACGGTAGATAATTACGCTGAATTCGGTGGAAAATCCGCTACGGTTAAAACTGAAAATATAGACGGTAAGTCTGCCTATATAGCGGAATTTAAGCCTGAAACCGATTATTCTACGCAATACAAAGTAATATTCTTTATAGTTTCTGTAAAAGACGATTTAACTATTACTAAAAAGCTCGTAACGGACGCAAGAAGCTGTAAAGAAGTTGCTCAAAGCTTAATTGCAAAAGGTTTATATAATTCGGAACAAATAGGTTATTATTTAGCTTAATTAAAGGCTTAATATTTATCTAAAATTTGCAAGTAACTTAGAAAAAACGGCGGAACGCTTTGCAAAGCGTTCCGCCGTTAAATTTATTTA
>CAJMEI010000053.1 GCA_905212395.1 uncultured Christensenella sp.
CTTTTGTATAAAATCGGGAAATTTTATAACGAGCGGAGTAAACAATATAGCCCCGAAAACGTTTATTAAAAGGTTAAAATACGCGCATTTTTTAGCCATAGAATTTTTAGTTGCGGAAAACAAAATTACGCCTACGCAACTTCCGACGTTTGCCCCTAAAATTAAAAAAGCGTTTTGCGAAAAACATAAAACGCCCTGCTCGGACAAAATTACCATTATTCCCGTTAAAACCGAACTCGACTGCAAAATTGCGGGAAACATTATTCCGTAAAATATTAAAAGAAACGGATTTTTTACGGTAAAAATTCTCATAAAAAATTCGTAACGCTCAAAGTAGGTCGCGCAAGGCGAAATTATTTTAATACCTATAAAAATAAAGCCGAACCCCGTAAGCATAAGTCCGCACGTTTTAGTCTTTTTAACGCTTGCCATTATTACCCCGATAAAAGATAAAAAACAGGCGATAAGCGATATATCGAAGGATATATTCGTTAAAGAAATCAACTGCGTGGTAATAGTCGTACCCACGTTTACGCCCACAATTACGGCGCATGCGTTTAAAAGCGATAAACACCCCGCGTCCACCAGCGACACTAACGCAGAATTTACCGCAACGCTACTTTGACTTATCGCGCTGACCACCGTTCCCGTCATAAAAGACGTGGTAGAATTTTTGGCGAATTTTTTTAATAAAAAATTCATTTTACCCGTGAGTAACTTTTCGCAATTTTCGCATAAAAGGCGGATTCCGAGAATAAACACCGAAAGTCCGCCGAAAAAAATTAAAACGTTTTCAAGCATAGCCTTACCTACTTAAATATATGCCCGAAATTTTTCGTTATTCTTTTAACAAAAAGCAAATAGTCGCCTTCGAAATCGAAAACGACTGATTATTACTTGTTTTTCCCGAAGTTTTAATAAAACTAACGCATAAGGAAAAAAGCTAGTTAAACTTACGCGTATATTTTAGTCTAACTTATCTATTTATTTGCTTTTTATAACGGTTAAAAATCCCGCATTGAAATTTAACGCTTATTTTAGTACCCTCTTCCCGTAAGCTCTCCCTCTAACTTTAAATCGTTAAAATCTTGTTGGCGTAAAGCCTCGTAAACGGCAACCGCAACGGTATTCGACAAATTTAAAGAGCGCAATTTATCCTTCATGGGAAGTCTTACCGTCGTATCGTAATTTTTTTCAAGTAACGGTTCGGGAAGCCCTCTCGTTTCCTTGCCGAAAACTAAAAAATCCCCGTCTTTATATTTCGGTTCGGTATAAACTTTTTTACCTTTCGTAGAGAAAAAGTAAAAAGTCGAATCGGGAAATTTTTCCCTTAACTCGTCGAAACTGTCGTAAAAACGGAAATCCGCGTAAGACCAGTAATCTAGCCCCGCTCTTTTTAAATGCTTGTCCGATAAATCGAAACCGATAGGTTTTACAATATGTAAAACGCTGTCGGTAGCCGCGCAAGTTCTGATGATATTTCCCGTATTTTGCGGAATTTCGGGTTCTACTAAAACTATATTTATCATATTTCTCCTTAGATTTTATCCGTTTAAAATATAACGGCTTAAAAACGTATTTTATTATTCGTACGCTTCTCCCCTTTGTTTGGAAAGAATTTCTCTATAACTTTTTTTCGTAGGAATATCGTGAACGTGAACGCCTTCCGGCGAAGAAAACAACGTTTCTCCTTTACAAGACGCCATACTAAAATTTTGCGCGCATACGCAAATAGGCACGCCGTACAATACCGAATAAGAACGCATAACCACGCCGGGTTTATAATCGTCTACGGTTTTATACACGTTTACGATTAAATCGGCTTCGCATAGCGACATACTTTTTACCGCTTGCGGAGAAAACAAGTCGTTTCCGACAAGCACTCCTATTTTCCCTATGGAAGTGGAAATTATTTTAAATCCACCGCCCGAAGCGTATTCGTCCGTAGGCGATATACCCGTCATATCGGCAATCCCCACGATTTTCCCCTTATCGGCTATAATTGCGGACAATTTTTTAGTTCCGTAATTATCGCTTACGCAACCGCATATTACTATAGATTTCGTCTTACCCGAAAGCCTGCCGAGCTTTACCAATTCTTCCGTTTCGCCTTTCAATTCTTTTTTGTAATTGAGTTCCTTAATTCCGTTAAAAGAAAAAACTATTACCTCTGCGTTATCGCTTTCTTCCACTTTAAAGGCGTCCGCCTGCCCTTCGGTTACGAAACAAACTCTCATTTTTTTACCCCTGCTTTTTCATTATACTAAAAATTAGGGGAAAATGTTAAAACTCCAAATCGGATAAAATATTCTTTATCTCTACAACGCTTTTAGCAGAACAAACTTTAATTTTAGCTTGCTTAGAATTTTTAACGCTTTTTAAATATAAGTTTATAGCTTTTCTCATAGTAACGGCTATAACTTCGTCGGGATAAACGGTAGACATTAAATCCAACTGTTTATAAAGTAAACTTTTAACGCTGACTTTTTCTTTTCCTAAAATTTCGGAAATAAGCGTAGGCTTTTCTATAACTCCGCGAGCGAGCATCGCGCCGTCCGCATGCGACAAATTCATTGCGTTTTCAAAATCGTTTTTAGAAAATATCCCGCCGTTTACTATTACGGGTATAGAAATAGAATCTTTAACTTTGCTTACCAACTCGTAATCGCATTCGCCCGAATAAATTGCGTTTTTGCTCCTTGCGTGTATTGTTATCATATCGGCTCCGCTGTCAAAACACGCTTTGGCAAAATCTAATATAACAGGGTTATTTTTCGTTATTCCGAGCCTTGTTTTTACCGTAATTATCTTACCCGATTTTTTACATTCTTTAATTATTGAAGAAGCAAGATTAAAATCGTTTAACAATGCGCTACCTTCGCCGTTATTGTAAATTTTAGGCATAGGACATCCCATGTTAATATCTACGATTTTAAATTTTTCTAATTCCTTTTTTTCACACGCTCTACGCATAATTTCGGGTTCGCTCCCGAATATTTGAACGCAAGTTTTTTCCGCGTCGCCGTAAAGCATATCTATAGTTTTTTTATTGTCGTAACAAAGGGCTTTCGCGCTGACCATTTCGGTATATACAAGCCCTGCCCCGAGCGATAGACAAATACTTCTAAAAGCAAAATCCGTAAAAGACGCAAGGGGCGCGACAAACACGTTGTTTTCGGTTATGTAATTTCCTATTTTTACGCTTTTTATCATAATTTTTTACTTGTTTAAATTTTCCCTTTCTTGCACTTTTAAAATATAATCTTCTATTACTTTCGTAAGTTCTTCTTCTGCGTCTACCCCTTTAACGTAAGCTAATTTGCACGCCGAAAATAAAAGTTCTCCGACGCTTGCAAAATTTTTAATTTCGTCTATGACGGATTGTTCTTGCACGGTATCGTTAAATCCTTTTACCGCCCTTTTAAAGGTTTTTTGCGCGCGAATTAGCGCAGGATAAATTTTAGGAACGGCTTTTACGTCGTCGGTTACGGTCGTTAAATTTTTTTCTATATGTTTATTTTTTTCCCATACTTCCAAAGCGCGACTAGCGTCTTGCGCGTTATCTTGTCCGAAAACGTGAGTATGACGGGTGATAAGTTTAGAACACACCCTAGATATAACGTCGCTGTTTGTAAAAGCTCCCCTTTCTTGCCCGAATACCGTATGAAAAGCGCATTGCAGTAACACGTCGCCTATTTCTTCTTCTATTTTATCGTCATCGTCAAGCTTTATCGCGTCGACTAGTTCGTAACACTCTTCAATTAAATTTTTTAAAATGCTGTCGGCAGTTTGAACTTTATCCCAAGGACAGCCGTTAGGCGAACGCAAAATATTTATTATCGAAATTATATCGTCGTAACAAAACCTTTGTTTCTCTTGTAATTTTTTATCGGGCAAAATAAATACGGGATTTAAATCAAAATTTTCTTCCCTGTCAAGCTCGTAAACTTTTATTTTTACTATTTTTTCGCCCGAAACCAAAAAACCAACGCGCTCTTCTCCGAATAAGTCGGACAACTTTTCCTTAACTTGACAAGCGGTATAAAAATCGCCTATATCGTAAACGGCAAGGGGCAAAGTCGCTCCCGATTTTAATAAATTTACGTCGAATGCGGAAACGGCGGTGTAATTTATTCCTAACGCATTTTTCGCAAGCGCGCTTTCGGTTTTACTTACTCCGTTAAAAACTTTAACGTTTTTTGTTTTGGATAAAACAATTCGGCAACATTCGTCTTCGCAAACCGCTCCGTCAACTAAAAAACAAGAGTCTTTATTTTTTAATATTTCTTTAACAATTTTTTTATTGAGCGTATCGAAAGACCTGCTCGAACTATAAAAATTATCGAAAGTTGTAAAAGGCAAACCTTCTTTTATTAAAAATTTACAACTTTCCGATTCGGAAGACCTTACAAAAATTCTTTCGCACTCTTTTAACTTTCTATACGCGTTTAACGAAATATCTCCGTCGTTTACGCCAAAGCCTATTAAAGTAATCATAAATTCACCTTTAATAAGAATACAACTTTTCGGAAAAATAATCAAGAAAAAGTTTAGTAGAAAAAAATCTACTAAACTCTTTTTAAAGGTTTAAATATTACGTTTGAAATTTTTTGTCGTGGCTGACGTTTAAATAATATGATAAAATTTAATAATACGCACAACCCGAAACTCGCAACGTCCGACAGGGCGGTAGCGAAAATATTTAACGACGGATAAAACAAAAAAACAAGAGAAAACACTGTTTTAAAAAGCATTGAAACCCCAAGCGTTATACACGGAACGTATAATTTCCCCTTAGCGATAAATATTGCGTTAGTCGTTTGTATTAAAGACATTAAAAGAACGGTAAAAGAAGCCGTTTTCAATAAATTTATTAGCGTGATTTTTTCTTGAGGTTTTAAATTAAAATATATTACTTTAACCATTAAAGGAGAAAATAAAAATACCAAAAACGAGCATATAGCCCCGCTAATTATCGTATACACTATCGCCTTTTTAACAAAATCGGATTCGTCTTTGTTTTCCGAAACGGCTTTTGAAATAAGCGGAATGCAAGCGCAGGCTATTCCGTAACATAACGCTACGGGAACGCCTATAACCGATTCTACCCCACCGCTGTATAAACCGTAAAGGGTTGTTGCGGAAGTTGTGTAACGCTTTAAAATGTTAATAATCATAAAGCTGTCGGCTGTTCTTGCAAGCGGTATTAATAGCGCGGATAAAGTTACGGGAATTACCGTTAAAATTATACCTTTGCCCGCAATTTCTTTCCCTTTTAAAAAGTGTTCTCCTTTTTTGTAAAGCTTGTATACAAATAAAAACGCGACTAATTCCGAAAGCGTTACTGCCAAAGCGCAAAGCCCTGCGGATAAAACCACGTTTTTTCTAAAAATAAACGCGACCGTAAGTCCGAACGCTAGTTTTACGACTTGCTCTATAATTTGGGAAATCGCCGTAGGCTTCATATTGTTTTTCCCCTGAAAATATCCCCTAAAACAAGACAAAAGGGAAGTTAAAAGTACCGACGGCGAAAGCATTATATAGCATAAATACGCTTGTTCGTTACCTTGCGTTTTAGCTATTATTCTTCCTAGCGTCAACATTAATATCATTCCGACAAGTCCGAATACGGAAAATATTTTTAATGATTTTTTTAATACTATTTTTTCGTCCGCCCCTTGCGAAATAAGTTTTGCCAAACTATTAGGCACTCCGGTAGAAGAAAACGTCAACAATATGCAATATATGGGAAAGCACATTTGATATAACCCTATACCTTCCGCCCCTAAAATATTTGTAAGCGGAATTCTATAAAACGCGCCTAAGATTTTAGCTACTAATCCCCCGACGGAAATCGTAATCGCTCCTTTTAAAAGACTGTTTTTCATATTGAAAACGGAGTATTTTTATTTATGCTTACCCAATAAAGCATTTTACAAGTATTTTTAATTGCTTTTTTATTTTTTCTATTCATAGTTCTTTAATTGCGGCAAAAACTTGCCTATAAGCCGATTAAAGGCATAATTAAATTTTTTTAAGCTAAAAATTTTCCTATAAACTCCGCCATTACTCTAACGCTTTTTATTTCTGCATTACCCATAACGTGTTCTTCGTCCCCGCATAAAATAACCGCGCCTAACGCGTCCCCAGCAGATACTATGGGAACTACTACCATACTTGCGTATGCTCCGTCGTCGTCATTAGCGAGCGGTATGGGAGAAGTTTTTTCCGTTACGTTTGCAACGAAACATTTTCTTTCTTTAATTAAATTTTCAAGCTTTTCGGATATGGTTTTCCCTACTAACTCTTTAATTTTATTACCCTTTGCCGAAACAATTTTTTCTCTGTCGCATATAATGGCAGTGCGTTCGTTTACAAAACGCAGGCTTTCCGCTATATCGTCGGAGACGTTTTCCATTTTTGCAACGGGCGAAAATTTTTTGAAAAGCAAATCTTCTTTATCGGTATAAATTTCAAGCGGGTCGCCTTCTTTGATTCGTAGCGTTTTTCTTATTTCTTTCGGAATTACCACTCTACCGAGTTCATCTATTCTTCTTACTATTCCCGTTTCTTTCATTATTTCTCCTTTACGCTAGGCAAAAAGTACATACTACTTTTCTAGCATACGATGCAATTTCGTTATTCGAAGTATGAGCATAAAAGTTTGTTTTATTCTTAAATTGACATTTATTTACTCTTTCGGTATACTAAGATTATGAAAAAAAACGCAATCAAAAAAAATAAGGTAAAATTGATTATCTTTATAATTTTAATATTGTTTATAGCGTTCGTTTGTTGCAGTTTAAACGTTTTAAAAACTACTGAATATCGGTTATCTTCCGATAAAATAACCGAAAAAATTAAAATAGTTGTAATTTCGGATTTACATTCTTCCGAATACGGTAAAAATCAAAGTAGACTTTTAAAAAAAGTCAAAGCGGAAAATCCCGATCTTATTTTGATGACGGGCGACGTTATAGACGACCAAAGACCGACAAAAGCAGTAGAAAAATTTTTTTACGGAATACAAAACTTATGTCCCGCTTACTACGTTTACGGAAACCACGAATTAAGGGGCGATTATATCGCGTATTCCGAAATTCTTTCTAAATACGGTATAATTTTACTTAACAACGATTTAAGAATGGAATTAATTAAAGGACAACGAATTACCGTTTGCGGACTCACCGACCCGCAAAATAAAAATCCGACTAAAAAATGGAAATATTACCTTTCCGAATTGGATAGAATTTCCGATGACGAAAGTTATAAAATTTTACTTTCCCACCGCCCGCATTTCGTCCAAAATTATAAAGAAACTTCTTTCGATTTAATTTTATGCGGACACGAACACGGCGGTCAGTGGAGAATTTTTAATAAGGGATTATACGCCCCTAACGAAGGACTATTTCCAAAATATTCTCACGGTGTTTACAACTTAGGAAATGCAAAAATGATAGTAAGTAGCGGTTTGTGTAAAAACTGGATGCCAAGATTTTTAAATAATCCCGAAATCGTTTCTATAACGATAGAT
>CAJMEI010000054.1 GCA_905212395.1 uncultured Christensenella sp.
ACGAGCTTGACGAACTAGAACTAGACGAAGTAGACGAGCTTGACGAACTAGAACTAGACGAAGTAGACGAGCTTGACGAACTAGAACTGCTGGAAGAAGTATCCGAAGAAGTATCCGAAGAAGTATCCGAAGAACTATCCTTAGAACTTTCGGAACTATCAGATGAAATTTCCGAGCTTTCGGGCGTTGCCGAACTGTCCGATGAGCTGTCTTTGGAGCTAACCGAAGAACTTTCCGAACTTTCGCTAGAACTTATAAGACTAGATGACGACGATTTACGCGAACTTTTAGAACTTGAACCCGAGCCTGAAACGGAACAAGCGCCGAACAGACCGAGAGCTAAAAGTAACATCGTAATCAAAGCAAAAAGTCTTAGTTTAAATTTTTGCATTTTTTTACCCCCTTTTTTACATTTTTAGTATTGACATTAACGTCACCATTATGTATATTATACATATGGTTAAAGGGGGTTTCAATATACAAAAATACTTTTTAAGTATATAAAATTGCTTTTTTATGAAGTACAGCGCGAAACTAGAAGCTAGGTTTAACGGTAATGCTTTTTGCTATATGTGTTATCCCAAAAAGGATAAAAACGCCGTTTTATACGAAGTTAATATGACGGGGTACGAGCAAGCGGGTTCGAACTTTCACTTAGAAAGACAAGGGTATTATACGTATTTATTGTCGTACGCTATAAAGGGCGGAATGCAGTTAAATTACCGCAAGGAAAAGTATACGGTAAAAGCGGGTGATTTAATGTTTATAAACTGCGACGATTATCACGAATTTACCCCTTCAAAAGAAGGTTGGGAATTTTTGTACGTCCACGTCAGCGGACTAGGCATAAAGTATTTGTTCGACGAATTTATAAATAATACGGGTTACGTTTATTCGGGGTATCCCAAAACCGTTTTTATAAGGGAAGTAGGTAAAATTCAGCAAATTTTAGAAAAGCTCCCTGCCAAAAAGGACGGATATACTTATCGTATAGAAGTAAACGACGAAAAAACATTGTGCGAAATCGCTAAATGCGTGTATACTATTTTAACCGACGTTACTAAAAATTTAAGTTACGTTAAATCGGATATTCCGCTAAGTATTAAAAAAGCTCTCGAATACATAAGGCTTAAATTTTGCGAAAAAATATCCGTAAAAGAAGTTGCAGACTACGTTTGCTTGTCTAAATATTACTTTTTACATTATTTTGAAAAGAGTATGAAAACTACCGTTTATCAATATATAAGCGGACTTAGGTTCGAAAGAGCAAGGTGGCTTTTAGAAACTACTAATATGAAACTTTTGGATATAGCGCTTGCGGTAGGGTATAGCGATATTCAGTCTATAAATAAACTTTTTAAAAAGAATTTAGGTATGACGCCAACTCAATACAGAAAGGAAAGCAGTCATTACGAAGTAAACAATTTGTTTAACGAATAAAATCACGGCGTAGCAAATTGCTACGCCGTAGTTCAGATTTAACGTAAAATTATTCTACGTCTTCAAAGTTTCCGCAACAAGTGCAGTTAGTACAAGAACAAGTAACTTTGATAGAGTCTAAACCGCAACAAGTGCAGTCTACGTTGTGCTTACAATTAGTAACGTCGCATTTGATATTGTTATTCATAATCAACCTCCGAAGTAGAGTATGAGTAAAATTTAATTATTCATACTTTAAATGCGTTCTAATCTTGACAATTTTTCATATTTTTTATAAAATATTGTATATACATTATATAAGGAGCTAAACATGAAAGTTATTTTACTACAAGACGTAAAAGGAACGGGAAAGAAAAACGACGTGGTAGAAGTAAGCGACGGATACGCAAGAAATATGTTATTCAAAAAAAATCTTGCCAAAGAAGCTACCAGCGTAGAAATAAATTCACTAAAAATTAAACAACAGGCGGAAGAATTTCATAGACAGGAAGAAATTAAAGCTATAAAAGCTCAGGCAAAGCAAATAAACGGTCAAAAAATCGTTTGCAAAGTAAAAGCGGGCGAAAACGGAAAAATTTTCGGTAGCGTTACAGCAAAAGAAATTGCCGATACCCTTGCGGAAGCGGGATATAGCGTAGATAAAAGAAAAATTTTGCTTAAAGACAGTATAAAAAGCGTAGGGGAATACGCGATAGAAATTAAATTTTTATCCGACACGGTTGCAAAAATAATACTTAAAGTGGAAGCTTAAAATGAATAAATGTTTGTTTATGGACAGGGACGGAACGATAAACGTTTTAAAAGAAGACGAATATCATTTGGCCGACCCTAAAAAAGTAACTTTAATTCCGGGCGTAGAAAAACTAATAAAAAAGTTTAACGACGCAGGTTTTTTAATTATAGTAATTTCTAATCAAGGCGGAGTAGGCAAAGGTCTTTATACGGAACAAGACGTATACGATATTCAAGCCGTTATTTCCGAAAAATTAAAAACTTTAAACGGCGCGTACATAAACGACTGGGCTTATTGTTTCCACCATTTTGCAAAAGGGATTGGCAAGTATAAAATAGATTGTAATTGCCGTAAACCGGGGACTGAAAACGTAGAAAAAATGGTAAAAAAATACGATATAGACAAATCTAAATCGTTTTTTATCGGGGACAATATAACGGACGCGAAATGCGCTGAAAACGCGGGAATAAGATATTATCCGTTCGACTACACGGGCGGAATAAAAACCGAACGCGGACAGCGTATAATGATAAGAACTTATACGGACGAGCTAATAGAAAAAATATTTAATTTAGCAACGCAAGAAAATTAAATTATAAATTTTACGCTTGAAAGACAAAATAAAACATTTAGGTTAAAAACTATAATAAATAGCCCGAGATTTGTAAATTTTTACAAATCTCGGGCTATTAATTTAACTAATTTATATTACTTTTCTTCCTTTTTTAAAGTTGCAAGAATTTCTTTTAACAAGTCTTCCGTGGTGGGGTTAGCTTTTCTGTCTTCTTCGGCTTTAATTTTTGCTTGTTCTTCGGCTTGCTTTTTCTCTAACGCAAGTCTTTCTTCTTTTTCCGCGCGGAATTTTTTAACGGCTTTTTTAATTTAATTCCCGCTTTTTTCATTTCCTTTTTTTCTTCTTTTGTGGGTAAAGAATTGATAAATTCATTTTTTAATTTTTCATTTCTCTTTTGAATATTGTTTATGGTTTTTACTATTGTAAACAACACGAAAGCTATAATTATAAACTTAATTATTGCGCTTATAAATGCGCCCCAATCTATATATATAGAAGAAGCTAAATCAATCGCGCCCGTTTCGGTATAACCTTTCTTTAAAAAGGTGAATACTTCCGTTAAACTGTTTTTCCCGAGTATAAGCGTTAAAATATAGTTAATAACGGGCATTATTATCTTATCCGATAACGCCGTAACGATTGCGGTAAACGCGCTACCTATAATTACGCCTACGGCAAGGTCTATTACGCTTCCCCTTTTGATGAATTCTCCGAATTCCTTAAAAAACTTTTTCATAAATTTTCTCCTTAGAGTAGTTTATTTCGTTAAAATTTTAATCCGATAAATATAAACTATATTAAATTATACTTGTACTAATAAAAACTGTCAAGGTTTTAAAAATAAAAGAGTATTTTTTGTCTTTTTACAATAATTTTTAACGTTTTTCAAGCGAAAATTTTATTTTTTAGGGTTAATTATACGCTTTATTTATAATCTGTGCAAATTTTAACAGTGTTAGCATTTATGTTCATAATATTTTTAAATTTGCGGTATATAATAGCGTTGTAAATAAAAAAAAGGAGAGCAAAATGAGCGTTATCGAAGTTAATCATTTTACAAAAGATTATGGATTCGGGCGTGGCGTATTCGACGCTTCTTTCAAAGTAGAAAAGGGAGAAGTGTTCGGGTTTTTAGGTCCGAACGGAGCGGGAAAATCTACTACGATAAGACATTTAATGGGGTTTTCCAAACCGCAAAGCGGTGAAACGAAGATTTTAGGAATGGACACCTTTGAGAACTACGATAAATTTTTAAATAAAGTCGGTTACATTCCCGGTGAAATCGCTCTTCCCGCAGGTTTAACGGGGTGGGCGTTTTTAAGAATGATGCAATCTATGCAAGGAATTAAAAACGAAGAGCAGTTAAATAAAATGTTAAAGCTGTTCGAGCTGGAAGACAACGTGCTGAAAGGCGAAACCAAAAGAATGAGTTTGGGGGTAAAAAGAAAGCTTGCGATAGTAGCGTCTTTTATGTCCGACCCCGAAGTTTTAATTTTGGACGAACCGACCAGCGGACTTGACCCCGTAATGCAAAACGTATTCGTAGATTTTGTAAAAGAAGAAAAGAAAAGGGGTAAAACGATACTTTTATCCAGCCACATATTCAGCGAAGTAGACGACACTTGCGATAGAATTGCGATAATTAAAGACGGTAAAATTGTATCGGAGTTCGTCGCCAACGATTTAAAACACGCGTCAGTCAAGTTTTATAGAGTTACGTTCGCTAGCTTGCAAGATTATAATTCGTTTGTAAAGTCAAACAAAGAGCACGTTACTTTAATTGATAGAAACGAACAAGAAAAACAGGTCTATATATCGGTAGATGACAAATTTATCAACGAAGCGATAGCGGAACTAGTCAAGTACGACGTAAAATTTTTCGAAAACGAAAAAGAAACGCTAGAAGACTACTTTATGAAGTTCTATAAAGAAGATGCGGAATTCAAGGGGGTATAAAATGGAAACTATCGAAATTCACAACCTTACCAAAGACTACGGTTCTTCTAGGGGAATATTCGGTATAGACTTAACCGTAAAACAAGGCGAGATGATGGGATTTGTCGGGACGAACGGTTCTGGGAAAACGACTACGATAAGAAGTATGCTCGGATTTATAAAACCGACTAGCGGTAACGCTTACGTCAACGGTTTAGAGTCTTGGGAAAATTCTTCCGAAATAGTTAAAAGCGTAGGATACGTTCCGGGCGAAATTGCATTCCCGGATCTCGCTACGGGTACCGAATTTTTAAGATGTCAAGCGGATTTTTTAGGGCTTAAAGATATGACTTACGCTAACGAACTCATAAAAAAATTGCAACTTGACCCAAGGGCGAACTTAAAGAGAATGAGTAAGGGTATGAAACAAAAAACCGCGCTAGTTTGCTCTTTGATGAACGATTCCCCCATACTTATATTCGACGAACCGACTACGGGGCTTGACCCTTTAATGCGTCTTGCGTTTATGGATATCATAAAAGCCGAACACAAAAAAGGCAAAACCATTTTAATGTCCAGCCATATGTTTAACGAAATGGAAGATTCCTGCGATAAAGTCGCCTTAATAGATAAAGGTAAAATTATTGACGTTGCGGATATGAACGCGTTAAGAAATCGTCCGCAAAAAGACTTTAAAATAGAGTTTCACGAAAAATCCGATTACGAAAAATTCAAGCAATCGGGATATACGATAATAAGGGACCAAGAAATTTACAATCAAGTAACTGTAACGTTGCCGTTCGATAAAATAAATCAACTATTTTTCGACTTAAAGAACTTTAACGTAAAATTTATAACCGAAGTTAAATTTTCACTTGAAAAATACTTCAAACAAATTTTAATTGAAAAAAAGGAGAACGAAAATGCTATTTAGTAAAGCTTTATTTAAACAATCGTGTAAGGCAAACAAAGTAATGTGGACTATAATTACTTTTGCCGTATGTTTTATGCTTGCCTGCGTAATGCTGATTTCGGGCGGTGGAAAAATAAGCAAAGTTAAAAACGGAATAGAAGATACTATTATAGAAAGTGAAATAGATACGGGCGTTAAAAAAACCGCTACTAACTACTATTTAGGCGAAATTAAAGCTTTAACCGCATACGATAACGCTTACAAAAATATAGAAGCGACGGGCAATCAAGACGAAATGCAAGCAACGATTAAAGCAATAGTAAAAGGCGACAAAACGGACGCCGAAACCATTGCGAAAGCAGACCAAGTTGCGGAACTAGCAAAAGCGTACACCGTTGCTTACAAAACCGCAGTAGAAGCAGGTAAAACCGAAGCGGAGGCTCAACAATTAGCAGTTAACGCCGTTTCTACCGCAGTTTTTTCGCAAACTTACGCTGGACTAATTGCTTTGGGAGTAGAAGAAGCTCAGGCTCAACAACAAGCGCAAGCTACCGCGCAACAATCGGTAAAAGGTTTAATAACCGTATTTGTAGGATATTCTTATAACGCAGGTTGCGTGGCTTTAAAAACCGTTTACGACGAAGATAAAGTTCAAGAATTTTCTCAAATTTTCGCAGTTTCTTTAAAACTCGGTTTGGGCGGAGATACCGAAAGCGCATTATATCAAAAAATCAGCGCTAACGATACGTCGTTCGAAGATTCTTACAAGAGCGCGCTTTTAAGCGTAGACGAAAGAAAAGAATACGTTCATAAAAGAATTTCGCAGTTAATCGCCGTAAATCTTACGGAAGAGACGTACATTGAAAATATGATTAGCAATTTGTCCGGTTACGACGTAGACAGAAAGAAATACGAAGGTTTCGTTTACGTAAACGACGCGGGCGAAAGCGTTTCGAGATACGTCGGAAATAGCGGATATATCTACATTCAAGACCTTTCGGAAGACGTTTTGGTTACTTTGATTGCAAGAATCGAAAAGGACGTAGCGATAGGAAAAGACGAAGCTACCGTTTCCGGAGAAATAGCTCAAGAACTTACCGCAAGCTTTTTAAGCGCGTTGTCTTCGGACGTATCATTGGCGTTAAAAGAAGTCGGCGAAATGGATTTGTACGGCGTAGTCGTAGGTTGTATCTTCTATAAAATGGCAGGACTTTTGTTACCTATTATATATATAATAATGTGCGCGAACAACTTAATCGCAGGTCAAGTAGACAGCGGTTCTATGTCGTACGTTTTATCTACTTCCACTAAAAGAAAACAAGTAACCTTTACTCAGGCGGTATTCTTAATAGGTTCGCTATTTGCAATGTTCGTTTGCACGACTATTACCAGTGAAATTTGCTTAGCAATCGTTATGAAAGATTCTATAAGACTTACTTACGGTAAAGTTGCGTTATTGAATTTGGGCGCTTTCCTTACAATGTTCGGTATGAGTGGAATTTCTTTCCTTGCGTCCTGCTGGTTTAATAGAAGCAAATACTCTATGAGTTTAGGTGGCGGTTTAAATATGTTCTTCTTAGTTGCTACGATGCTCGGATTGTTCGGTTCGCAAGTTATTCCTTCCATTATCAGATTATCGGCGTTAAATTACTTTAACTACTTCTCGTTAATTTCGTTATTCGACAGTATTTCTATTTTAAGCGGAACTCTTACGTTTATTTGGAAATGGGCAATTTTGGTTGCGATAGGCGTCGTTTGCTACTTCATCGGATTTAAAAAATTCGAAAAGAAAGACTTGCCGTTGTAAAAATTTCTTTAAAATTTTAAATAATTAAAAATGATTTCGGGTACAAGTTTTGTTTATACTTTTACCCGAAACTCATTAAATTGTGTTTATA
>CAJMEI010000055.1 GCA_905212395.1 uncultured Christensenella sp.
ACTTACTTAACTTAAAAACTTTTCTGCTATCAGTAAAAAAATTTTTAAAATTGCAACAACATATCTACGCTTTTAAGCGTTAAATTAAATTTTTCTTTAAACGAAAAAGCAAGAAGTTTTAAACAGTTGTTGTCAGTTTCGTCGTCGGACAGCTCGAAATAATCGGTTTCGTTTATTTTATTTAATCTTAAATAAGTAGCGTAAGCAAATTTTATATCGTTTTCTTGCGCGCAAGAAGAACACAAAAAGCGAGACGCATCTTGCGACAAATAAACGTTACCCGTTATTTCCCCGTTGCAACCTAAGCACGCTGAAAAATCGTAACCGTACCCCGCATTAGATAACGAGTCTAGCAAAAATTTTACGGTTACGCTTTTTTTTACGCCTTTTAAATAACTTTCGTAACATTTTAAAAGATTTTTAAAAAGCGTTTCGTCAGGCTGTTCTTTATATAAAAACACTGCCGTTTCGCTAAGCAAACAAGCGCATAAGTACGCCGATATGTCGCTAGACAGCATAAAATAGCTTTTTTTGCAATCTGCGTTTACAAGCGTAAGCCTACCCGATTTTTCCGCAACTTTAATGGCGCAAAAGCAAAAAGGCTCGGCTGAAAATTTCAGCTTTGCCTTATCTTTTTTTACGCCTTTCGCGCCGACCGTAATTACGCCTTTTTCTAGCGTAAAAAAGGTTATCATTTTATCGTTTTCCCCTACGTCTACGCTTTTTAACGTTATCGCGTTAAGTATTTCTTCCATTATTTCCTTAATGTTTAGATAAAATTTTACTATGGCTTTGTATAGCAAAAATTATCTACTTAATCTTTTATACAAATTATAATAATTTATATCGCCCGTTTTTTCAAACAATTCCCAAGCAAGTTGTTCGGCTTTTTTTCTCATAATCTCTCCCCCTTTTGACTAGTTTTTCTTTTTAAGAGAGTATGAGCAATTTATTTTTAATTTTGCTTATAACCGAATTCTTCTAACAAATCTCTTTTATTTCGCCAATCTTTTTTGACTTTTACGTAAGTTTCCAAATAAACTTTCGCGCCCAAAAACTTTTCCATATCCGCGCGCGCAAAGCTTACCGTTTCTTTGAGTTTTGCTCCGCCCTTGCCTATTAAAATAGCTTTATGATTATCCTTTTCGCAAACGATATCTAAATTTACGTAATAATTTCCCGATTGCCTTTTAGTAAATTCGTTTACGACGACGGCTACTCCGTGCGGAATTTCCTTATCGTATTTAAGTAAGATTTTTTCTCTCATAATTTCCCCGACCATAAACTTTTCGCTTTTGTCGGAAATTACGTTATCGTCGAAGAGTTTATCTCCTTCGGGCAGGTATTTTAAAATACATTTAATTAAGACTTTTAAATTTTTACCTTTTCTTGCCGATACGGGTACAATTTCCTTAATTTCGGAATACTTATTAAATTTTTCTAAACATTCGGGAATTTTATCTTCCGGCATAATATCTATTTTAGTTAAAGCTAAAATTACGTTAGTTCCCGTTTTTATAATTCTTTCGAGTAAAATTAAATCTTTTTCTTTAATTCCGTCGTGAACGTCTATAACGAATAAAGCTAAATCCACGTCTTTTGCGGTTTTTTCGCCTTCTTTTGCCATTTGAACGCCTAAAAGCGAATTCCCCGAATAAACTCCCGGCGTATCTTCGAATACGATTTGATAATCTTCCGTATTTAAAACGCCTATAATTCTCTCTCTCGTGGTTTGCGGTTTTGGCGATACTATCGAAATTTTTTCCCCTACCAAAACGTTTACGAGCGTTGATTTTCCCGCATTTGCGCTACCTACTACCGCTACCGTTCCGCTTTTCATTGTTCTTCCCCGATTTTTAGTTTTTCCATAATTTCGTTTTCTAACTTTCTCATAACAATTCTGTCTTCTTCTAAAATATGGTCGTACCCCATTAAATGTAACAGTGAATGAACGGTTAAAAACGTCAATTCCCTTTTTAAAGAATGTCCGTATTCTTCCGCTTGCTCGCTTGCCCTTTTTAAGCAAATTGCGACAGAACCTATAAAAATGGCTTTTTCATCGTAATCGTAATCTACGGAAAATTCCTTTTTGGTAACGACTTTCCCGCATATACCGCTTAAAGACGGAAAAGACAAAACGTCCGTTACGCTGTCCACGTTTCTATAAGTTTTATTTAATTCTTTTATTTGTTCTTCATCACAAAAAGTTAAATCGCAGTAGAGGTTTTCCTTTTGCTTTAAAATTTTAAATACGGTTTTGCCGACCTTATCGAAATCGACGTTTTCGTTTTCTTGCGCTAAAATTTTAATCTTCATCTTCTTGGTTTTTCTTTATCTTTAATTTAGGATATTTTAATCTGCTATGATATACGCCCGCCAAACAGTTTACTATCGTAATTCTTATCAAGTCTAGCTCTTTTAAAGTTATGTCGCAATCGGTAAACTGTTCTAAATCCATTCTCTCTTCTATAATTTCGCTAACAGCTTTATCTACCTTTTCGAAAGACCTATCCGTCATAGTCCTTACCTTTGCTTCACTTGCGTCGCAAATCATAATAATTGCCGAAATTTTAGTTTTTGGCTTAGGTCCGAAGTAACAAAATTGTTTTATGTCTACGTCCTTTTCGGTAAGTTTTTTGGCTTTTGCATAGAAGTATTTAATAGGCAACGTTCCGTGATGTTCCATAGCAACGTCCGCTAAAAAATCGGGAAGATTATTTTCTTTTATAAATTCCGCGCCACCCCTTGCGTGAGAACGAATTATATCCGTAGAAAGCTCGGGACTTAACTCGTCGTGCGGGTTGTACCCTTGTTGATTTTCGGTGTAATAGTCGGGTTGTTTTAATTTACCAACGTCGTGATAATACGCCGCCGCCCTTGCTTTTAAAACGTTTTCGCCTAAAGCGGACGCGCAGGATTCGGCAAGAGTTGCAACCGTTAAAGAGTGATTGTACGTTCCCGGCGCGTTATTTCTAAGTTCAGTTATTATTTTTGCGTTGGTGTTGGTAATTTCCGCAAGTCTAAAATCGGTTACTATATTAAATACGCTTTCGTAAATCGGCAATAAAACCGTCATTAAGATAACCGAGCCTACCCCCGAAGCTAAGCAATAAAACACAAGTTTAAGGTTATCTCCCCAGGACGTCATATAGTTTATACCTAACGCTAAAACGAACGTCGGCAAGCAAATAACGAATCCCGTAAGGAAAATTTTGGCTCTACTCGTTACCCCGCTCAATAAATATACCGAAATTCCGCCACAGACGATATTTAAAATAAGTCCGCAGTAAATCCCCGTCGAGCTTATCGGCAAAAGCGTAAACGTATCTATTAAAAATATAAGCACTGATATAACCGTATTTAAAAACAACGCCGGCCTTCTGTCTATTAAATAAAGCGTCATAAGCGCGCCGAAAGCAAACGGACGAGCGTACACTGCGTAAGAATATCTTAAATACCTTGCCATGCATAGCTCTATTATAACCGTAACTTCTACGATTATAAAAATTACGTTTACGTTTTTTAGTTTTATCATAAATTCGTGGCATTCTTTTGAAAAATAAAGATACGTTACCGTTACCAACAACAAAAGTCCCGCCATTAAATCAATGAATTTTTTTATCGTACTCGCGTTAGAAAAATAATCCGTAAACGAACTTTTTCCGTTACCGTTTATCGCTACCGCAAGCGTGCATATTCCCGCTAAGATAATCGTATGAATTAAAAAAATTAAAATTCTTTTAACGTAATCTCTTGTTTTTAGCGGAGTGTCTTTTAAGGACTGCATTTTTTACTCCTTTTTTTCTTTAATTTTTCGGTGTTTTCAAATTTATCGTACGCTTTAATTATTTTCATAACCAAGCTGTGTCTTACAACGTCGGAACTCGTTAATTTTATTATACCTATTCCGTCTATGTTTTTTAAAATTTCCGTCGCGTGAACAAGCCCGCTTTTTTTACCGCTGGGCAGGTCTATTTGAGTTACGTCGCCCGTAATTACCATACGACTACCTTCTCCCATACGGGTTAAAAACATTTTCATTTGCTCTTTTGTGGTGTTTTGCGCTTCGTCTAATATAATAAACGAATTATTAAGCGTTCTTCCGCGCATATACGCAAGCGGAGCAATTTCTATCACGCCTTTTTCGATAAGTTTTTGATAGCTCTCAAGCCCGAACATTTCTTGCAACGCGTCGTATAACGGTCTTAAATACGGGTCTACCTTACTTTGAAGGTCGCCGGGTAAAAAGCCCAAACTCTCGCCCGCTTCCACCGCAGGACGAGTTAAAATAATTTTTTCTACTTCTTTTTTTCTAAACGAAGATACCGCCATGGCGACCGCAAGATAGGTCTTTCCCGTTCCCGCAGGTCCTACGCCGAAAACTACTTCGTTTTTTTTGATTGCGTCTACGTAGTTTTTTTGTCCCAAAGTTTTATACTTAATTTGTTTTCCCTTTGGCGTAATGGTAATAACTCCGCTTAAAACGTTTTCTACTTCCACGTTGCTGTTTTGCCTAGCGAGTTCTATACAATATAACACAACGGAAGAGTCAATGCTTTCGCCTTTTTTTATAATTTTTATCAGCTTGTCCAAAACGTCTACGCATATTTTAACGTTTTGCTCTTCTCCGCTGATTTTCAGTTTGTCCGATTCGCTGAAAATCATCGTTTCCGTTTGCTCGGAAACGATTTTAAGGTTCTCGTCGAAAACGCCTAACAATTTTGTTAAAACGTCTATCGAATCAATCTTAATTTCCGCCGTTTTTTTCACTTTTCACCTTTAAATTTTATTTTAACCGTTTTTAGCCGTAAGATTAAAACTTCCCAACGGCTAGTTAAAAGCGGTATCAAACGTTTTTACGTATTTTAATTCTACTTTTATAATCCCGTTTATAATTTCGACTTTTTCGCTATAATACTCTTCTTTTCCGAGTTTCGTTTTGGCTTTGAGTAGCGCCAAAGTTTGCTCTTCTTTTTTCCCGTTATACGCTTGCTCAAATGTTTCGGTTACCAAAACGCTTACTTTTGCTAAAACGTAAGTGGAATATTCGCCGAAATCGGTTTGCCAAGTTCCTTCTACCAGCGTTTCGCCTTTTTTGACTTCGTCCCCGATGTTTTTTAACGCGTTCCCGCGATAAACGGTCATATCCAAAACTACGCCGTCTACGTCCGTAACGAGTTTTTTTACCGTTACGTCTATGGTGGAGGGCGCTTGTTCCGACTTCTCTACCGTTATAATTAAATAATTACCTTCTTTTTTAGCTTGCGCGTAGCATATTAAAGAGGACGAATCGTATAGCCGATTGCCTATTTCTTTTAAATTTAATTTTGAAAATCTTGAATATTTTTTTACTCCGCTTTCTTCTAGCACGGAATAAACTTCCGAATAAAAAAACTGCCCGTCCCCTTTAACTTTTATCCCCATAACGAAATCCGAACAAAAATAACAGGAAATTATGAAAAAAGCTATTCCTAAAAAAACTCCCGTCTTTTTAAGGCAGTACGAAGCAAGCGACATAACGCCTTTGTCTTTTACCCGTATATTGTACCAAGATTCACTTACTATTGCAAGAAATTTATCGCAATCTTTTTTATCTACGGTAATTAAAAGGTCGCCTTTTTTATCGTATTTTAAATTCTTAAAGGCAATTTTGCGAACGTTAAGTTTAGATATGAGTAACGGAAAATTTTTTCCGCGTATTTTATACTCTCGGCAAAAAGAAAATTCTTTCATACTCTTTCCACCGTTTTAACCTTGCCTATCAGCGCAATATCTCCGCAACAATACTTTGATATAGTTAAATTTTCGCCCTTAACGACTAAGCTACCCTTTTTTAAAATTATTTCCACCTTTTCGGGAGAATATCCTTTTAAAGACTTAACGCCTTCTATATAAATGCCTTTTTCGCCTAAAATCTCTATTCTATACCCCGTAGGAAGCATTTCCCCGACGTTTAAAGCCTTAGCAATGGAATCGATAAAACTCATAACTACCCTTTATTACATAATATTTTATTATAAATATCCTTTGGGTATGCTAGGCAAAAAATTAGAAACTTTTAAAAATCGCATTTTCAAACTTTTGACAAACGCTATTTTCTACGAGTTTTTAGGTTTAATCGAGAAGTTCTTTTAATTTCGAGTAATCGCTTTTATTTAATTTACAGCAAGTTTTTTTAGTCCCTTGTTTTATCGTAACTTTAACGGTAAACAAGCCGTTTTTAACCGAAACTATAGCTTCCGATAAAGAAAACCTGCAAAAAGAAGCTACTCCGTTATGTAGACACGTTACGAGTATAGATTTATCCGTTACCGTCAAAAGCGAATTTTTTGCTTTTTCGGAGTTTTCTTGTATAAAATACAGCCAAATCGCCGTTATTATCAAATCTATTACGAGCTTTATAGAAAACGAAATAACAATAGCGACCTTATAAAATTTATTTACTTTTTCAAAATAAGCAAATATAATCCCTGCGCCCAAAAAGAAGCAATCGGACGCGATAAGCAGTATCATAACTATGCACATAAGCGTGATATTAGCGGTTTTATTGTAGCTAAATCTACGGCTATACGTCGTTTTTTCGTCATTTTCAAGCAAGAATTCAAATTCTTTTTTTATATTAACGTTTTTCAATTATCTTCCCCTCGCTGATTAAAAATCTGGTTGCGGAAACGTTTTCGAATACGTCTTCGTCAACGTGCGTGCAAGTGATTATCGTTTGAACGCCCTTTATTCTTTCTAGTAATTTTTTCTGACGGTTTTTATCTAATTCGCTTAAAGCGTCGTCTAAAATAAGCACGGGGCTTTCCCCGTAACGAGCTTTAAAAATTTCGGTTTCGGCTATTTTAAGCGACAACGCCGTAGTTCTCATTTGCCCTTGCGAAGCGTACGTTTTTACGTCCTTACCGTTTATAGACAATTTTAAATCGTCCCTGTGCGGACCTATGGAAGTGTACCCTAGTTCTATATCTTTTTCCCTTCTTTCGGCTAACTCTTCTAAAAATTTATCCGCAATTTCTTTTTCCGTTCCCGTATATTCGTGTTCGAACCCGACCTCCAAATCTTCTTTCCCGTCGGTCAAGTACGCGTGTACTTCTTTGGCTTTCGGGGCGAGCCTAGACAAAAAATCGTTTCTGTCGTAAATAATTTTGGCGCAAGTGGGCGCTAGTTGCACGTCCCATATCGCAAGAGTGGAATTTATTAAGTTCACGTCGGGATTTTTTAATAAATTATTTCTTTGCAAAATAATTTTTTTATATCTTTGCAAGCCGTAAAAATAACTTTTTTTGCGTTGCGATACGGATATATCTATAAATCTTCTTCTGTCTTCGGGCGCTTCCGTAACGAGTTTTAATTCCGACGGATTAAAATATACCGCGTTTATATTGCCTAGTATTTCCCCTATTTTTGCAATTTGCGTTCCGTTGACGAATATTACTTTATTTTCGCCGTCAAAAAAATTAGCTTGCGTGGAAACTTCCCCCACGCTTGTT
>CAJMEI010000056.1 GCA_905212395.1 uncultured Christensenella sp.
AAGATAATTACTTGTTTTTTAAATATTCGTGAATAGATTTTGCGCCTAATTTTCCTGCGCCCATAGCTAGTATTACCGTAGCCGCGCCCGTAACGGCGTCTCCGCCGGCGTAAATTCCTTTTACGGAAGTAGCTCCGTTTTCGTCAACTTCTATAACGCCTCTATCGGTATACTTTAAGTTTTCGGTAGTGTTTTTAATTAACGGATTAGGAGAAGTTCCAAGCGCCATTATAACGCAATCTGCTTCTATGTCGAATTCACTATCCTTAATTACTACGGGTTTAGCTCTACCCGACGCGTCGGGTTCGCCAAGTTCCATTTTTATACAAGTTACGCTTTTTACCCAACCGTTTTCGCCGTTTATGGCAACGGGGTTAGTAAGTAAGGCAAAATTTATACCTTCTTCTTTTGCGTGCAATACTTCTTCTCTTCTTGCGGGAAGTTCTTTTTCGGTTCTTCTATAAACTATCGTTACGTCCGCGCCTAATCTTTTAGCGCAACGAGCCGAATCCATAGCGACGTTTCCACCGCCTACCACGATAGTCTTTTTAGCCCTGTAAACGGGAGTAACGCTGTCTTTTTTATAAGCCCCCATTAAATTTATTCTAGTTAAAAATTCGTTTGCGGAATAAACTCCGTTTAAATCTTCGCCCGCGATATTCATAAATCTAGGCAAGCCTGCGCCTGTTCCTATAAAAACAGCGTCGTAGCCGTATTCATCTTTTAATTCGGTAACGGATATGGTTTTACCTATTACGCAGTCGGTAACGAAATTTACTCCCGATTTTTTAAGATTTTCTACTTCTTGTCTTACGATAGCTTTTGGCAAACGGAATTCGGGAATACCGCTCATTAAAACTCCGCCTTCAACGTGTAAAGCTTCGTAAACGGTAACGTCGTAACCCAAAACGGCAAGCCTGCCCGCGCACGTTAAAGACGCAGGACCCGAACCTATAATTGCTACTTTTTTCCCGTTTTTTTCTACTGTCGAAACTTCACGCGAGCCGTTTTTTGCGTGATAGTCGGCAACAAACCTTTCTAATCTTCCTATACCTACGCTTTCGCCTTTAATGCCCCTTACGCATTTTCCTTCGCACTGGGTTTCTTGCGGACAAACTCTTCCGCAAACGGCGGGAAGGTCGCTATCTTCTTTTATTATTTGATAAGCCTTTTCAAAATCTCTTTCCGCAACGCATTTAATAAATTCGGGGATTCTTATTCTTACGGGACAACCGCTTACGCAAGGAGTGTTTTTACAATTTAAACATCTTTGAGCTTCGCTTACGGCTTGTTCTTCGCTATACCCGAGAGCAACTTCTTTAAAGTTTTTATTACGAACGTCGGGTTCTTGTTCGGGCATTTTATTTTTTACGTTAGAAGTGTTAATCATTTTTCGCCCCCTTTAATAAATTACAAACGTGAGCGTCGTTTTCTCTTTCGTAGTTAAAATACGTTCTGGAACGCGCTATCGCTTCGTCAAAATCTATTTGATGACCGTCGAATTCAGGACCGTCTACGCAAGCAAATTTCATTTTACCGCCTACGGACAATCTACAACCGCCACACATTCCCGTTCCGTCAATCATAATGGGATTCATACTCGCAACGGTTTTAATTCCGTACTCTTTAGTTAGCTTACATACGAATTTCATCATAATAAGCGGGCCGATAGTTATTACTTCGTCGTATTTTTCTCCGCTTTCTATCAAAGATTTCAAAGCGTCCGTAACTAAACCTTTTTCGCCCCAACTACCGTCATCGCTCATTCTTTTAAATACGTTGGAAGCTTTTTCGAATTCTTCTTCCAAAATAACCAAATCTTTATTTCTAAAACCGATTATAGAATGTACTTCACAGCCGTTTTTATAAAGCTCTTGAGCAACGGGTAAAGCTATCGCGCTACCTACTCCGCCACCGACTACCGCTACTTTTTTAAATCCTTCCGTTTTGGTTGCGTTTCCCAAAGGTCCTACAAAATCCGTTATATAATCGCCTTCGTTTAAAGAATTTAATAATCTGGTAGTTGCGCCTACTATTTGGAAAATTATAGTAATCGTTCCGTTTTCTCTATCGTAAGAGGCAATCGTCAAAGGAATTCTTTCGCCTTCTTCGTTTACCCTTAATATGATAAATTGCCCTGCTTTTGCCTTTTTAGCTACAAGCGGAGCGTAAATTTTCATTAAAGTAACGTTTGGATTAAGTACTTTTTTCTCCGTTATTTTAAACATAATTTCTTCTCCTACAATATATTAATTATTGCCGTTTTAATTCTGAAATAAACCGATGTCGAACGCGAATTTAATACGCAACTTTTAAGAACAAATTTTTTTTCTATAAAGTTTTATAATTTATCCGACACAATTAATTACGAAAATAAGGAACTATCACGCGTAACGGTAACAGTTCCTCTTGCCTAACTTACGTTTTAAAATTAGTTATTAGCTTTCTTTTCTTTAATTTCTACAACTTGTTCGCCGTCGTAATATCCGCATTTAGGACATACTTGGTGAGAAGCTTTTAACTCTCCGCATTGAGCGCAAGTTACTAAATTTGCGCTATGAGCTTTATAGTTGCTTGCAAATCTTTTATTTCCTCTCTGTTTGGAAATCTTTCCCTTTGGAACTGCCATCTTTCTATACCTCTTTTTTATTTTTAATTTAATCTATGGTTAAATTTTTAAACGCGTCGCAATCGTCCTTGCAATAAATTACGGTCGGTTGACTGAAAAGCACGTTGTCTTTTATCAATTCCCCTAAATCTAATCTTCCCGACTTATACGAATACTCGTCTTCCATAGGTCTTTCGCTGAAAATCTCGTCAAATTCAACTTTTACGGGCTTTTCGGTTTTTTCCAAACATCTTACGCAGTCACCTACAACCGTATAAGAAATTTCTCCGAAAACTACGACATAATCTTCTTTTAACTCGACTTCGCATTTTAAAACGGCGTTTTTGAATTCGTAATCGGGCGATAACGCCAAATTTTTATCTATTTCGAACGGAAATTTAAATTTTTCGCTTGTTTTACCTTGTCTTTTAAGCAAATTGATATCTATAACCATATTAGCTTATATATTTTATCTTATTTTATCTCTATTGTCAACGATTTTTAAAGCTTGTTAAGTTTTTTCTTAATAATTTCGCAAACGCAATCGTCGTAAACGCCTAACGGAATACACCCGCTATATCCCGGTAAAAGCAGTTCGTAAGTCGAATAAGGTAATTTCTTTTCAAAAAACCTTTTCGTAGCCGTTATTCCCTGTATTTCGGACGCTTTTATTATATACTTATTTCTCACTAAAACCCCGCAAGAAAATAAAAGTTTGGTTTCGCCTATGCTGTAATATCTGTTCCTATAATACCCGAAAAAGTAAAATACGGGGAAAAATAAAACGAGTATTAACGCAAAACCGTATAAAAAGCTTGCGAACGTTACTAGGGTAAGCGACAAAACCAGCGGAAATATGCAATAAAAATATGTTTTTTTAGAATTCTTTTTCCTTTCGGAATTTTCGTTTCCAAGTAGTGCGTTTTCTATTTTATCGCAATCGCTTTTAGTTAAGCAAAACGGAATACAATCGTTGTGGATACCTTCTTTGCCCGAATTTTTCCAAATAACGTACAGCGCTTCCAGCCCGAACAAAAACGAAAACAACGACCTTACTCTTTTAATTCCGACAATCGTCTTTAAATCGTAATTTATTTTTTGTCTTGAAAGCCTATAATATTCTACGGTAAAGCTATCGGTTATTCTTATCTTAAAATTTCTATACATAAAAAATTTAAAGAAAAAATAAATTGAATAGCTTATTAAAACTCCGCCTGAAATTATAAAAGAAGCCATAACGATTATTTTTTTTGCTTTTTGATAATCAAAGTTTATATTTTCATATCTTTTAGGAATTTCTTTAATAGTTCCACAAATCGCGGGGGTTAAAATTAAAAAAATCACAAAGCAGTAAAAGCACAAAACGCAAAGCTTTAAAGCAAGAGTTTTCAACTTATAGGCGGACTTTATCTCTACTAAACCGTCTTTTTGACTTTTAAAATAGTACGGCAAACGAGAAGAAATTTGATTATAAACGGACTCGCTTATCGTCATTTTAAACAATTCGTTTCCGTCGGTAATTTTAACTACTCTCGTATTAAAATATAAATGAGATTTAAAAATATTTATTCCGACAACCTTAGACAAATCGAATCTTTTGTATTCTTTTTCGTTTTTATATAAAATTAAAATTTCACTGCCGTTTTCTTCTACTATATCGAAAGATTTTTTATCGTAATCTACAATAGAAAAACATAAGCAAATAATTGCAAAGCCCGTAGAAATAAAAAGGCACGAAAGAACTTCAAGCCACGTGCTTAAAAACAGCGAATCGGACAAAGTTACCAAAATTAAAGTAGATAATACGAATGCGAAGATAAAAGCTAAAATCGTATTTTTAAATACGTTGGATTTACTGAACTTATACTTCATTTTCGCCTTCCTTTGCATATAAAACTTTAGCTTTAACTTGTTCGGTCAACGCGTTTAATTCTTCAAATTTTACGTTTTTTAAAACGTATTTTTTTTCCGCCACCCTGATAATCGTTTTACCGAGTCCGAATTTAAACAATCCTTTAACTTTTTTAGTTGTCATTTCGTCTATATCGGAAATTTTAATTGTTATACTTTTTTGATTCGGATAACCGTCCTTAATCGTAAGCGTTTTTTCATCAAGCTCGTAGCCGGACCCCACGTTTAAGAAAAATCCCCTTAAAATAAAAAAGTAAAATATAACTACGGTAGTAAAGCAAATTAACCATATTATGAGCGTGAAAAATTGCGGAGCTTTAAAATACCAAAAAAGTAACGCCCCTTCTAATCCCGCCCATAATAAAAATCCGAATAAAACGTAGGTTAATTTTACCCTTGTAGCAGATTTTTTGCCTTTAAGGACCATTTTATTCTCCTCAAAAAAAATTATTTTACTAATTCTTGCGTATCACGAGCTATTACTAATTCTTCGTTAGTAGGAATTACCAAAACTTTAACGGGAGAATCGGGCATAGAAATTTCGTTTACGCCGTCGATATTTTTGGAGTTTTTAGCTAAATCCGCTTTAACGCCTAAAAATTCTAATCCTTCCAAAATTCTTGCTCTCATAGGAGCGTCGTGTTCGCCTATGCCTGCGGTAAATACTATGCAATCTAGTCCGCCCATAGCGCAAGCGTATGCTCCGATATATTTTTTACAGCTGTACGCGAAAATTTTAAGCGCAAGTTCGGCTCTTTCGTTCCCCTTGTTAGCTTCTTCGGTTAAATCTCTGAAATCGCTGGAAACTCCGCTAACCCCGAACACTCCCGATTTTTTGTTTAGGTAAGTATCTACCGCGTCTAAATCGAAATTGTGTTTCTTGCAAAGAAATTTAACTATAGCGGGGTCTAAATCTCCGGACCTCGTACCCATAGGAACACCGCCCAAAGGCGTAAAACTCATAGACGTATCAACGCTCTTTCCGCCGTCTACCGCGGTTATGGACGAGCCGTTTCCTAAGTGCATTGTAACGATTTTTAAATCTTTAATATCTTTATTCAAATACTTGCTAGCTTCCGCCGAAACGAAACGGTGGCTCGTTCCATGGAAACCGTATCTTCTTACTTTGTAATTTTTATAGTCTTCGTAAGGAATACCGTAAACGTACGCGTAATTCGGCATAGTCGAATGGAAAGCCGTATCGAATACCGCTACCATAGGAACGTCGGGCATAATTTCCTTACAAGCTAAAATTCCCGTAATGTTTGCGGGTTCGTGTAAAGGAGCAAGCTCCGTATTTTTTCTACAAGTAGCTATAACTTCGTCGTCGATTAAAACGGAACAGTTATAATCTTCTCCGCTATGTACTACCCTATGTCCTACGGCGTCTATTTCTTTCATAGACTTAATCGCGCCGTATTTTTCGTCGATTAGCGTATTTAAAACTAATTCGATTGCGGTTTTATGGTCGGGCATATCTTTTTCGATAACCACGTCCTTTCCGTCGAATTTAAACTTTAAAAAAGATTTTTCAAGACCTATTCTTTCGCAACCGCCTTTTGCAATCGCTTTTTCGGTATCCATGTCTATAAGTTGATATTTAAGCGAAGAACTACCCGCGTTTATAACTAAAACTTTCATTTTTTTCTCCTTAAATTATTTGAGTTTGTAAAGCCGTAATCGCAACTGCGGCAACTATATCTTCCATGTGGCAACCCCTAGATAAGTCGTTGATAGGTTTAGCAAGTCCTTGACATAAAGGTCCTATCGCTTGGAAACCGCCTAATCTTTCGGTAAGTTTGTAACCTATATTTCCTGCGTCGAGGTCGGGGAAAATTAAAACGTTCGCATGTCCCGCAACGGAAGACGTAGGAGCTTTTGATTTAGCTACGCTAGGAACGATTGCCGCGTCTAACTGTAATTCTCCGTCAGCCTTTTCATCGGGGCAAATTTCGTGGAATTTTTGTACCGCGCCTACTACTTTGTCTACGTCCGCATGTCTTGCGCTACCTTTAGTGGAGTGAGAAAGGAATGCAATTCTAGGTTCTATTCCCGCAATCATTCTCGCGCTTTGAGCGGAAGAAACCGCGATATAAGCTAGCTCTTCGCTAGTAGGATTTTGGTTAAGCCCTGAGTCTGCGTAAATAAAGCATCCGTCTTCGCAGAAAGGATTTCCGCTTTCGGGAGCTACCATTAAAAAGTACGCCGAAACGATAGGAGTGGTTTTAGAAGTTTTAATAACTTGTAAACCCGGCCTTAAAGTGTTAGCGGTAGAGTGGCACGCACCCGAAACCATTCCGTCTACGTCGTCTAACTTTAACATCAACGCGCCGTACATAGTATAATCTTTTAAAATTGCTTTTTTAGCGTCTTCTACGGTTGCGTATTCCGCAAGACCCGTTTTTTTATTGATTTTTCCCGCTCTTAAATCGAATAATAATTTTGCGTATTCGTCGGTTTTGGCGTTCGTTACGGGGTCTAAAATATTAACGCCCGTTAAATCTATTTCGGGATTAGCTTCTTTGATAGCTTTCTCGTTTCCGAGCAGCGTTATTTTAGCCACGCCTTTTTTAACGGCAACGGAAGCCGCTTCTACAACCCTTTTGTCTTCCGATTCGGGGAGTACCACGTGTTTTTTTAACGCGATTGCTCTGTCGTAAATTGAATCCATAATTTTTGACATAATTATCTCCTTGTTTTTACAAATTCTCTTGTAAAAATTTTTTA
>CAJMEI010000057.1 GCA_905212395.1 uncultured Christensenella sp.
TGTAAAGTTTAAAGAGTAAAAATTATAATAAAGAATACGGCTTTTTGCGTTTAGCAAAAAGCCGTACCTTCAATTTAAAAACCACTTGATTTGTGGAATTTTTTTCTTTGGTTTTGTAAAAACCTTATCCTTGGTCGTTGCGTTTTAAGAAAACTAAAAACGCATATAAACACTAAATCTTTTACGTTTTAGAATTTAATTTTTTCGGTAACGTGAGCTACTAATTCCGAAATAGGTAATCTAATTTGTTCCATAGTGTCCCTATCTCTTACGGTTACGGTATCGTTTTCTAAAGTATCAAAGTCGATAGTTACGCACATGGGCGTTCCTATTTCGTCTTGTCTACGGTATCTCTTTCCTATAGAACCTGCTTCGTCGTAAGTGCACATAAAGTAAGGGGTGAGTTTTTTGTATACTTCTCTTGCTTTTTCGGATAAGTTCTTTTGCAAGGGTAAAACCGCAACTTTATAAGCCGACAGACAGGGATGGAAGTGCATAACTACTCTCGTTTCTCCGTTGTCAAGCGTTTGTTCTTCGTACGCTTCGGATAATACCGCAAGCATAAGTCTGTCTGCTCCGATAGAATATTCTATGTCGTAAGGAACGTATTTTTCGTTGGTTATGGGGTCAACGTATTGCATATTTTTTCCGCTGTATTCTTGATGGCGAGATAAATCGTAATTCGTTCTGTTGTGAATTCCGTTAAGTTCCGACCAACCGATTGGGAATAAATATTGAATATCGCACGCGCATTTTGCGTAGTGCGCAAGCTTATCGTGGTCTTTATATCTTAAATGTTCGGCGTTAAAGCCTAAATCTATTAAAAAGTCCCAAGCTTTTTTCTTAAATAAGTTGTAATATTCTACGTCTGTGCCTTCTTTGCAGAACCATTGATGTTCCATTTGTTCAAATTCGATAGTTCTAAAAATAAAGTTACCAGGGGTAATTTCGTTACGGAAAGCTTTTCCTATTTGCGCTATTCCGAACGGGATTTTCGCCCTAGCCGTTCTTTGCACGTTTAAAAAGTTTACAAATTCGCCTTGCGCCGTTTCGGGACGAAGGTAAATTGTGTCTTTGCTGTCTTCTACAACGCCTCTCGAAGTTTCGAACATAAGGTTGAACTGTCTAATGGGCGTCCAATTAAACTTTCCGCAATTAGGACATTTTACTTTGTGTTCGTTAATATAGGCTTCCATTTCTTCTTTGCTCATAGTGTCGGGATTAACTTCTCCCTTAGAATGAGCTTCTATCAAATTGTCGGCTCTGTGTCTGGACTTACATTCCTTGCAATCCATTTTGGGGTCGGTAAAAGAAGCCGTATGACCGCTTGCGTCCCAAACCCTGGAATTCATTAAAATAGCGGCGTCTACACCGAATGAATTGTCGCTTTCTTGTACGAATCTTTTCCACCAAGCTCTTTTAATGTTGTTTTTAATTTCAACGCCTACCGGACCGTAGTCCCAAGTGTTGCCCATCCCGCCGTAAATTTCGCTTCCGGGGAAAATTATACCTCTCGATTTACAAAGGTTAACTATTTTTTCCATCGTAACGCTTTTGTTATCCATAATTATCACCTTAAAATTCCTTATAAATGTAATTCTAGTAAAAAAATTATATAAAGTCAAGTAAATATAATTGTAAAAATTACTTGATTGTGTTAAAATTTATACAAATAATCTTTGTTTATACGGAGAAAACTCAATGGAATCTAAAAATTTTATCGAAGATATTATTAACGAAGAGTTGGCAGAAGGCGTAAATACGGTAGTTCATACGCGTTTTCCGCCCGAACCGAACGGATATTTGCATATAGGTCATGCAAAAAGTTTATGTCTTAATTTCGGAACGGCTCAAAAATATAACGGAATGTGCAATCTTTTCTTTGACGACACTAATCCCAGTAAAGAAAAAACCGAGTTTGTAGACGCAATTAAAAAAGATATAGAATGGTTAAATTTTAAATGGTACGAAATTCATTACGCGTCCGATTTTTTCGATAAAATTTATTCTTTAGCTGTAAAGTTAATAAAGGACGGAAAAGCTTTCGTTTGCGATTTAACTGCCGACGAAATTAGGGAAACTAGGGGAACTTTAACCGAACCCGGAAAAGAAAGCCCATATAGAAACAGAACGGTAGAAGAAAACTTAAAGCTGTTTGAAGAAATGAAAGACGGCAAGTATAAAGACGGCGAAAAAGTTTTAAGGGCAAAAATAGATATGGCTTCGCCCAACATAAATTTAAGAGACCCTGTAATTTATAGGGTTTTACACGCGACTCACCATCGAACGGGCGATAAATGGTGCATTTATCCTATGTACGATTTTGCTCATCCTATTTGCGACTCTATGCAAGGGGTAACGTATTCTATCTGCACGCTCGAATTCGAAGACCATAGGCCTTTATATAATTGGGTGGTTGAAAATACGCAAGTAGAAGTAAAGCCAAGACAAATAGAATTTGCTCGTCTTAACATAACTAACACCGTAATGAGCAAAAGATATCTTAAAAAGCTCGTAGACGAAAAAGTCGTTAGCGGTTGGGACGACCCGAGAATGCCCACTTTAACGGGTTTAAGGGCAAGGGGTGTTCCCGCGCAGGCGTTAAAGAATTTTTGCGAAGAAATAGGGGTTTGCAAAGCTAATTCCGAAATAGAAGTTGCGTATTTCGAACATTTTATAAGAGATTATTTGAATATTCACGCGGAAAGAGCTATGACCGTTTTTGACCCCGTGAAAGTGGTTTTAACCGATTACGAAGGCGAAGAAGAGTTGGATTTCGACGTAAATCCCAACGACGAAACTCCTAAAAAGAGAAAAATTTCTTTTTCGAACGAACTGTATATAGATAGAGACGACTTTTCTTTATGTCCGCCCCCGAAATATTTCAGACTTCAAAAGGGTGGAATAGTAAGACTTAAAAACGCTTATATAATTAAGTGCGAAGACGTGGAACTTGACGATAACGGCAACGTAAAAACTATTTATTGTACGCATTACGCAAATTCTAAAAGCGGTAACGATACAAGCGGTTTAAAGTGTAAGGGAACTATTCATTGGGTAAACGCGAAAGATTGCGTAGATTACGAAATAAGAAAATATAAATACCTTCTTAAAGACGCCGAATATCAAGGTCAAGATTTCGGAGAAAGGTTAAATTACGATTCTTTGGAAATTTTACACGGTAAAACGGAAAAATACGTAGCGTCTTCTTCGGACGGAAAGGTATTCCAAATGATGAGAAAAGGCTACTATAAGTTGTTTAACGGCGAAAAAGGAGTATATTTGTCGGAAGTAGTTTCGCTAAAAGATTCTTTCAATAAATAATTTACCCTATAAGTTTAGAAGGGGTATTGACAAACTGTATTATGTAATATATAATATACTAAGAATATTTAATTTATTGGGTTAGAGATATGGAAGTTATTAGTAGTTTGCTTTTGGACATAATAATAATTACGCTATTTATATTACTGTTTGTGTACAGCATAAAAAAAGGATTCAGCGGTTCTATGGGCGGGGTAATTTTCGCGCTACTTGCAATAGGCGTTGCAGGGGCGTTAGGTTATTTAATTTACGCTTGTGGATTTTACGATAAAATCGGTTGGCAAGCGGGATTGGAAGAAAGTTTCGGTAAAATGTTGGGCGAACCAAACAACGTTATAAAAGACCCGCAAACTATAGCGAATTATATTGCGATGGCGATATTTATCTTAATCGGGTTTATTATAAGTTACGTTTTGATAAGAGTTTTATTTTTCTTGCTCGGAAAACTTGTAAAAAAATGTAGAGATTTAAAAGGATTCGCGGTATTCGATTCCGTTTTGGGGGTTGTAGTAAACGTAGGTATTTATTGCGCGCTTATTCTTTGCGTGTTTGCTTTTATTCACACTTTTAAAGGTAGTAATCATTTCGTAAACGCAAACGAGTTTTTAGACGCAACATATTTAAGTAGGTTAATCTATAGAAATAACCCTTTAAATTCCGTTTTCGACGGACTAGACCTAGTTTCTTTTTTTGATAAAACGTTTTAAATAAAAGGGCTTTTTTAAGCCCTTTTTATTATCTTTTTGAATTATGAGAAAAAAAATCGACTTTAAAAGAATTACATCTTTATTTTTGGCGGTACTTATTTTTATAAGCGCTTTTTTCATGCTTTCGATTTTTGATAAAAAAAACGCTGTTAAGGCTACCGATACGGTAGAAAATGCCGAAATCGACCAAGAAAATCTTTCTGTAAACGAACTTTTCGATTTTGAACTCGGACAAGACGGGTATTACGTTTCTAATTATAAAGGCAATCAAAAACACGTAGACATTCCGCAGTATTATAACGGAGAAAAAGTCGTAGGCATTAAAGACGTTCAAATTTCAGACAAAAAAGGAGTGTTCGAAGGTAAGGACCTATATTCCGTAAATATGGGTGAAAATTGTGTGAGTATAGGTAAAAGGGCTTTTTACAACTGTAAAAATCTTGAAAAAGTATACTTTTCGGCGCAAACGACCTTTATAGGAAGAAACGCTTTTTTCGGCTGTACTTCGCTTTTAGAGTTAAACTTGCCTGATACAGTTTCTAACGTGGGGTATCTTGCGTTTTACGATACGGGTTGGTATTTAAACGCTATAGAAGAATTAAATAAAAACGTTAAATTCGACGAAACGGTTTGCCTATATGCGGGCGATATTTTATTAGACGTTCTTTACGTTGTGGACGGCGCGATAAATAACGTAAAAGACGGTACGAGAGTAATAGCCGAATGGGCTTTGGGAAGAATAAGCGCTAAAAAATTCCCCGTAACTAAAATAGTTATTCCTTCTTCCGTCAAATATATAAATTCTTTTAATTTGGGGGTTGACGGATTTAATTCTCAAACTAACGTAAAGACCATAATTTTTAACGGCGATAGTAACGAAATTATTTTCGGAGAAAGGTGTTTTTACGAAAACAGTTCGGATTTGGGAGTATCTTCGTCTTCCACGGGCGACGTTAAATTCGGATATAAAAACGGAGTTCATTTCGTAGGCGAGCAAGTTACCTATTACAGCTCGGAGATTCCCGAAAACGTGGTTTTAGACGATTCGGTTAAGGTTATTGCGGAAGGAGCTTTTAAAAACTGTTCTAAACTTGTAAGTATAGTTATACCCGAAGGCGTTAAATATATAGGTAAAAACGCGTTTTTAAACTGCAAAAATTTAAAAACGGTAGTTTATCGCGGAACGGATTTGATTATCGACCAAAACGCTTTTTACGGTTGCGAAAATTTACAAAGCTTTGACGGCATAGAAAACGTAAAACAAATAAAAGCTAACGGTTTTGAAAATTGTAAAAATTTACTCTTTATAACGTTAAATAATTGTTCCGTTGGAGTAGAAGCTTTTAAAAATTGTAGTTTAGTAAACGTTAGTATTATAGGCAACTGTTCTTTTAAAAGAGAAGTTTTTTACGGTTGCGATAACGTAAGTGAAAAAATAGGCGATTATTATTTCGGATATAAAGAAAGTCAAACGGAGTTAGTCGTCAATTCCAATAAAGTTTACGTTTGCGACGGAGCTTTTAAAAACAGTAAAATAACCAAAATAGATATTACGGCAACGGATATTCATTTCGGTAAAAACGCTTTTGAAAACTGTAAAGAACTCGTAAGCGTTACTTTAAGCTGTTCGGTAAAGTTATCCGATTTTTGCTTTAACGGCGACGAAAAGCTCGTGTCTCTTAGTTTTTCGCCCGTTTCCATAGGTGAATATGCGTTGAAAGGAACTAACGTAACTCATATAGATTCTAACCAAACCAAAAGATTAGAAAAATACGCTTTAAGCGGAAGTAAAATTACCGAAATAGACTTATCTAACGTAGAAGATAACGGTATTTCTTACGGAGCGTTTTATGAAGCTAAAAGTTTAAAAAATATAAGCGGAAGTAGCGATTATTACGTTTTTTGCGACGGAGTTTTGTATTCTAAAGACGAAAAAACTCTTATTTGTTATCCCGCTTTAAAATCGAGCGAAGTTTCTTTATTAAACGTTAAAAAAATTGCCGATTACGCTTTTGCAGGCGTAAACTTAAGCGAAAAAGATTTAATTTTAAACGCCGGTTTAATCGGTAAAAACGCTTTTTACGGTTTTAAAGCTAATAGCGTAACTATTAATTCCAACAATTTAATAGTAGGCGAAAAAGCGTTCTATAAGTCGATTATCGACACGTTTAATTACGGAAACGAAGACGCGACAAAAACGGGAAAAGCGGAATATAAAGCGTTTGCTTATTCGGCGATAAAAACGGCGACTTTTGCCGAAATCGAACTATGTTATTTATCTTTAAAAGGGTGCGCGCAGTTAAAAAATATAAGTTTAGCTTTAAATTCAAACTTTACAAATATCGGATATTTATTCGGTAGCGATTATTTCGATACGGCTTTAAAGGCTTCTCAATATTCTTCCGACGTGGATAGAAAAAATTATTATGTATCTCAAATAAAACAAATAACGATTTTAGGTAATACTCTTCCTTACGGCGCGTTTATGAACTTACAAAGTCTTGAAAACGTAGAGATTGGCAATAACGTAAAGAAAATAGGTAAAATGGCGTTTGCTTCTTGCAAGAATTTAAAGCAAGTAAATATTTCAAGTAACGTTACTTCTATAAAAGAGCAGGCTTTTAACGGTTGTTCTTTACTTGAAAGCGTGGTTTTGCCTGCCAACGTTTTGCTTGAAAAAGGAGTTTTTGCTTATTGTGAAAATTTGCAAATGGTCGAATTTAAGGGGGACGCATATTTCCAGAACGGAGTATTTTCCGCTTGTCCGAATTTAAAGACCGTAATTCTCAGTAAAACTTTGACGACTTCTTATAACGGATACGGTAACTTATTCGCCAACGCGCAAACCGTAAAACTAAACGGAGAAAATTTATCTAAAGAACAAATTAACGAATTAAAATCTTTAAAAATAGACGAAAAAGAAGATAAAATGAGCGTTAAAGAAATTGTTTGCTTAGTTGCAATAATTTTAAGCGTTATAGTTATAATTACGGCAATTTTAGTCCCTGTAATTTTAAAAAAGGAAAAGCATAGGCATCATAAACGTAACAGAAAGGTAAAGTAAGACGTAAAACAAAATAGTCGGATAAATTATCCAACTATTTTCGTTACGAGTTTTTAGTTTTTAGAT
>CAJMEI010000058.1 GCA_905212395.1 uncultured Christensenella sp.
TATTATTTATAATAAAAGACTCGATAATATTCCAAAGATATTAGAAACTCCATATATAGATAAAACTTATCCACCATATAAATATGAAATAGAAAGTATTAGAAATAAAAAATTTATTGATTTTAACAAAAAAATTTAGTATAATTAAAAGGTTAAAAATTAAGGAGTACCGATATGAAGAGAGTAAGAACCAGATTTGCTCCGTCGCCGACGGGATTTATGCATTTAGGGGGATTGCGTACGGCGTTGTACGCGTATTTATTTGCGAAATCGCACGACGGGGATTTCGTTTTGAGAATAGAAGACACCGATAGAGAGCGTTACGTTGACGGCGCGGTGGAAGTTATATATTCTTCGCTTAAAGAATCGGGAATGGACTACGACGAAGGTCCTGATAAAGGCGGAAATTACGGTCCTTACGTTCAAAGCGAAAGAATGGAAATTTACCATAAATACGCAAAAGAACTGATAGATTTAGGCGGGGCTTATTACTGTTTTTGCACAAAAGAAAGGTTAGAAAGTTTAACCGACGAAAACGGAAACAGGAAATACGATAAACACTGTTTAAAATTATCCAAAGAAGAAGTAGAAAAAAATTTAAAAGAAGGCAAACCTTACGTTATAAGGCAAAATATTCCTACGGAAGGCACGAGTACTTACGAAGATTTAATTTACGGCACTATTTCCGTTGATAATTGTGAAATGGAAGACAATATTTTAATCAAATCGGACGGAATGCCGACGTACAATTTCGCAAACGTGGTGGACGACCATTTAATGGAAATTTCGCACGTTATGCGCGGAACGGAATATTTGTCAAGCACGCCAAAGTATAATTTAATGTACGACGCGTTCGGTTGGGAAAGACCCGTTTACATTCATCTTCCTACCATTATGAAAGACGCGACCAGAAAGCTTTCCAAACGTTACGGGGACGCAAACTTCGACGATTTTGTAAATAAAGGATATTTGCCCGAAGCTATTATAAATTACGTTGCTTTGCTTGGTTGGGCGCCCAAAGAAAACGTTGAAAAAATGAGTATGCAAGATATGATAAGGCTTTTCTCTATCGACGGAATAAGTAAATCGCCGTCAATTTTCGACGAAGTAAAACTTGCGTGGCTTAACGGAGAATATATAAAGGCGATGTCCGACGAAGATTACTTTGCTTATGGCGAAAAGTTTTTACAAAAAAGCTCGGTATACGGGAAATACGATTCTCATTTATTGCTATCTATTTTAAAAACTAGAATAGAAACTTTTGGTGAAATTCCGCAAAAACTAGAGTTTTTAAACGAGTTTGGAAAATACGACGTTAATTTATTTTGCCATAAAAAAATGAAAACGGACAAAGAGATAGCAAAAGTTGTTTTACCGTTAGTAAAAGAACTTTTAGAAAATACCGAATTTACGCACGATAGCCTGCACGATGCGTTTATGAATTTAGCGCAAAGCAAAGGCTATAAAAACGGACAAGTAATGTATCCCGCAAGAGTTGCGTTGACTGGGGTTGAATCTACGCCCGGCGGAGCTATCGAAATGGCTTTAATTCTCGGAAAAGACGAAGCTTTAAGAAGAATAAACTACTCTATAAGTTTGTTAAACGAGTAAAATGATTTACGTTACGCTAATATTTATCATTATCGTTTTGGCTTGGGTTGTATGTTTTTTTATGGGGTTCGTAGCAAAAGAACATAAAAATTTTTTTCCGAAACGCTTAGAGCGAAGCGAAGAAACGTTTAAAGATTTAACCGTAAACGATTTTGATTTATTGCAAAAAGAAGACGTAGAGTTTGCGAAATATAAAGGCGCGTTTTACTATAAAGAAAAAAGCGATAAAATAATATTTTTATTGCACGGATACGGCGCGGGGCATCAGGCGTATATGGCAGAAATTAACAATTTTTGCAGTAACGGGTATACCGTGTTTAGTTTCGATTATAGCGGATGTCAGTTGTCGGGCGGTCAAACTCATACGTTTTACACTGCGGTAAAAGACGCCGAAAAAGCTTACGATTATTTAAAAAATAATTATAATTTTAAGCGTTTATTTTTATTTGGACACAGTTGGGGCGGATACGTAGCTTTAATTCTTGCAAGCAAAATAAAATGCGATAAAGTCGTTGCGCTATGTCCGTTAGACAGCGCGAACGCGTTTTTTTCAAGGATAAATAATTCTAAAAAATTAAATAAAATTTTGCCTATTTTTAGAAAAACGTATTTATGGTTTAATTTCGGGGGCGAAGCTAATATTTCTTCTTATAAAGTAGCGGAAAAGCTAAATATTCCTACTTTGATAATTTTTGGAGAAAAAGATTCGTTCGTTACGGCTAGACAATTTAAAAACCCTAATATAAAAACTACCGTTTATAAAAATAAGGCTCATAACCCTTATAATACGGAAACAGCCGAAAAATATTTAAACGATTGTTTAGTTGAATTGAACAAAGCCGAAGATAAAAAGGAATTTTTAAAAACCGTAGATTATAAAAAAATTACCGAAGAAGACGATTTGGTAATGACCGATATTTTTAATTTTTTAAAGTAATTTTAATAAATTTTAGTTTTACGGCGATAAAAGCGTCGAATAACGTTATATCAAATTATTTATTAACGCCCGTTGATACACGCAACGGGCGTTAAATTATGCAAAAATACTAAATAAAAAAATTTACGCAAAAACTTTATGCTAAAAAAAATAAAAGACGCCTTTTTTGTTTTTAAATAAACGGGTTTCCCGTTTGGTTTATCTCAAAATTGCAATTTGTGGCAATTTTCTTTACCTGCTTCGATTTTACCCCGTTTTGTGGCACTTTTTATATTTGTCTAAATAAATCGAAAAAACACAAAATCTTGTGAAAAAACTGTTGACAAACAAAATTTTAAATGTTATATTGTTAGCAGACAAGCGAACAATTTAATATTTTGTTGTAATTTTAGCGTAATTTTAAGGAGAGAATTATGGAAAGAACATTTGGCACATTTGTGAAAGAGAAAAGATTGGTAAAAGGTATAAATTTAAGGAAACTCGCTGAATTACTTGAACTCGCACCCGCTTATATAAGCGATATTGAAAATGGTAATAGAAATTCACCTTCGCCCGATAAAATGGAAAAGCTTGTTGAAGTTCTTGGGCTCAATGAAGATGAAAAAAACGAAATGTATGATTTGGCAGCTAAAGATAGGGATAATACTGTCGCTCCTGATATATCAGAGTATGTAAAGTCTAATGATGCAGTTAGAGTTGCTTTAAGAAAAGCAAGAAACTTAAATCTCGGTGAACAAGAATGGCTGAAAATCATTGAAAAAATGGAAAACGGAGACGATACTAAATAATGATTTTTAGCAGAGAAGAACTCGAACTAATGGCTGACAACGTAAATAAAGAATATTTCCCTGAAAGGTTAGAAAAACCTATTATGCTAGACCCCTATGATTTGCTTGATAAACTAGGGTGTTCTTATAATTGGAAATATATTTCGCCAGATAAACGTATTTTAGGTATGACTTTTTTTGGTGATGACGTCTGGTATATTTGGCCTACAGGCAAATATAAAGAAGGGGATATGTGTTCTAAAGAGTTCTTTCCCAAAAAAACTATTCTTATAAATCAGACCGTATTAGATGGGCAAAAGAATAGATATGAAGAAAATTTTATCGTAGCCCACGAAGCAGGTCATTGGATTAAAGATAAAGATTTTTTTGAAAGCAACCCCGATACAGTTTCACATATTTGCAAGAAAAACGATATGGAAAAAACTTATTGGTATCAAGGGATGACGGAATTAGAGATTGTAGAACGCCAAACAAACTATTTGGGTGCTGCGATTTTAATGCCAAGAGATATTATAAAGGCAGAATTTTTTAGATTGTTAAGATATAAAAATATTCCACAATCGCCATTACTATTACAAAAATTTATGTATGGGGCAATTCAAAAATTGTCTAAAACTTTCAATGTAAATTTTAACCCCGTTAAGTATAGATTAATGGATATAGGGGTTTTAGAAAGATAATTTTTAACTGAAATATACACAAAGAAAAAAGCACTTAATCGTTGCGGCAACAACAATTAAGTGCTGGTGAAATGTATTGCTACATCTCAGATTTGTAAAAGTAGTATAACATTTCCTAAAATTTGTGTCAAGTATATTTTGACGCCAACCAAAGGTTGAGATTAATATTTTTTACGGAGGTGTTATATGAACACTCTTTTAACTCTGCCCAAATTGGCGGAAAAAGACGTTTTTAACTCGTTTTTAGTTAGAAACGCAGCGTATGACGGGAAAGAAGAAATACCCCGAATTACGACTAGTAACTTGATACCTGAAAAGGTGATAACCTTTTCAAAAGCCAGAGGCAAACAAGAATTTGACTCGTGGATACATTTTTATGAGCACGATAGTGTTTTTGAATGTTTTTGGAGTAACCCACAAAAATATTTGCCTATTATAAAGCAATATAAGGGAATTATATCTCCCGATTATAGTTTATACTATGATATGCCTTTAAGTATGCAAATATGGAATACATATCGTGGTAAAGCTTTAGCCCATTGGCTACAAGAAAATGGTGTAGAAGTAATACCCAACGTTCGTTGGGGAGATGAACGCACTTTTGAACTTGCGTGTTATGGGGTGGAGAGTGGTAAGACCATAGCAGTTGGAACACACGGTTGTATAAAAACTGTTGAAGGAAGAAATATGTTTATTACAGGGTTTGACTATGTGATAAACAAATTAAAGCCTAAAACAGTAATCGTCTATGGACGTATGCCAGATAAGATATTTTGTTTGGCGAAAATGCAGGGTATTTGCCTATTGCCGTTTGAAAGCGAATTTAGTTTATCTCACCCAAAGGAGGTAAACTAATATGGGCGCAGGCTATAAAGGTGGTTTCGGTCATACAAACGGTGAAAAAACTCATCAAAAGAATTTAGAAGCGACAAAAAAACTTTCTTCTAGCTTAATAGATAAAAATATTGTTTCTGAAATGGAAAAAAATAAAATTAAATTCACTAAAAAAGATTTGGTTTTTACTACAAAAGATAAAACGGGACAGCTTATCTTTTTAGAAAAAGGGAACAGTAGTGCTGGGTTAAAGCACATAGAACAACGACATACTAAAGATTTCGTGGAAAAACATAAAATACAAGCGTCGCAAGTATCAAAGCACATTCATTCCGTTTTTACACAAGGAGATTTGGAATATTCTAGGACAACTGTAAAGAAAGGAAAAGAAGGCTTTGAACGTTTGTATAAATATAAAGGGAAATATTATTTGTTGTCAGGTGTTGGAACAAATGGTTTTGTGGTTTCAGCATATCCTTTAGATGACAAAACTGCCAAACAACATATAAGGAGATATAAAAAATGAGAGAAAAAATTAAATTAATGTTTGATTATCTTCAGGGCGCAATTTGGACTAGCGATATAGAAACAGGCGAACCTCTTACAGGGATAGAGATTGTAGATAAAGATGATATTATAATTAAAATAAATTATGAAATGGCTGACATGTATTCGTCATATTATGAATTTGATTCACATGATGAGGCTTGTTGGTTTAATAAAGAAAAGCAGATAGAGGACAAACCTAAAATGCTTGAATTGTTATCTAAGCTTAAAGCACGTCTTAATGAAATCAATGATGGTTCTTTTGAAATTGAAGATTTAATTACTCCAGAATACGAAAAACTATAAGGTGGTCATAACCTTTTCAAAAGCCAGAAGCAAACAAGAATTTGACTCGTGGATACATTTTTATGAACACGATAGTGTTTTTGAATGTTTTTGGAATAACCCACAAAAATATTTGCCTATTATAAAGCAATATAAGGGAATTATATCTCCCGATTATAGTTTATACTATGATATGCCTTTAAGTATGCAAATATGGAATACATATCGTGGTAAAGCTTTAGCCCATTGGCTACAAGAAAATGGTGTAGAAGTAATACCCAACGTTCGTTGGGGAGATGAACGCACTTTTGAACTTGCGTGTTATGGGGTGGAGAGTGGTAAGACCATAGCAGTTGGAACACACGGGTGTATTAAATCTGGTGGCTCTAAAGCAAAATTTATGAGAGATGTTTTAGGATATACAACTAGTGACTCTAAAATGTTTCACGATAATGTTGTTAATTCTATAATTAACCGTGAGCCAACTAAAACAGTTCAAACGCAGTATGGATTGAAACATACATACCATACAACGCTTATTGGCAAAGATGGTAAAAACGTTAGTACAAATGTTGTTGCGGTTGTGCAAAAAGATAATAAGAGAGTAACATATAAAATTGTTACAGTATATCCAGATAAAAAGGAGAAGTAAATATGAAAGAATTAGATGTTGTAAAAATTACACAAGATTATGAAAATATACCATCAGGAGCAGAAGGAACTATTGTTTGTGAATATGATGGTAAAGCATTTGAAGTGGAGTTTTTTGATGCTAATGGAGATACATTAGATGTTGTAACAACTCCTGCTGAACTATTAGAATTAGTTGAAGAATATCAAGGTTAAAAAAAGTGGTTTGTTAAACATTTTTTAACAAACCACTTTTTTATTATTTAGTTTTAATGAAAATCCCTATGACTATTGCGGCTTAGGCGTTCGAAAATTATTTATTTTAGTTTTCGGTAAACTTATTCCACGCTTGAACTTCTTTTATATAAATAACGACGCCTAAAATCGTAGTTATGGTTTCCGACAAAGGGAATGCTATCCGGCAATAATTTAGTCCTATTAAAGAAAACGAATAAAACGTCGGGATAAGGCAAAATAACTGTCGCGTTAAAGACAGTAGAGGGCTATTTACCGATTTTCCTATCGCTTGAAACACAACGGGCGGAGCAAGTTTTAATAAGATTTTTATTAAGCTTTTTTTCCGAAAGTTTTTTCGTTTACTTTATTCATTTTCGTAAAATGTTTTAAAATTTAATCGGCTTTTTATTTTTTGTTTTGAAGCAATGGTATTATAGTCTTAAAGTTTAATTTTAACAATTTAAGAATAGA
>CAJMEI010000059.1 GCA_905212395.1 uncultured Christensenella sp.
CAGTCGCAAGGCTAAATGAGTTTTATTTTTTAATTTTTATTTATAATCTATTACGAGTTTTCCGTCCTTAAAATATGCGGGTGAAAAAGCTACCGTTCTATCCGCGCCGGGGTGAACCCTATCGGTATGGATATGGTAAGCGCACGTCATATTTCCGTTTTTATCGTTAAAGAACATATTGTGTCCGGGACCGCTTGTAATTCCTTCTATATAGGCAAGTACGGGGTTGTCTTGTTCTTTTACGAATTTACCCATAGGACTATCCGAAATTGCAACTCCTACCGAATAAAACGCGCAATCGAAACAGTTGGAAGAATAAGTCATATAATATTTCCCGTTGTGTTTTACAACGTAAGGACCTTCGTTCCATTGCCATTCGGCGCTACGCGAAATTTCCCATTCTTGGTCGGGTGTGGAAATAAGCTTTATTTCTCCGTTTAAAGATAAAAAGTCGTCGGTTAGTTTAGCGCAATAAATTTGAGAAGTATGTACTCCGTTTATAACGTTCATAGAACAGTCTTTTACAAAATAAAGGTAAGCTTGTCCGTCGTCGTCTACGAAACAAGTAGCGTCAATGGTAGCGATATCTTTACCAAAATCGAACATCGGTTTACCCTTAACCGCGTCTACGAAAGGTCCTAAGGGACTGTCTGCGGTAGCTACTCCCGTTTTTAAAACGTTAGTTTGCTTATCTCTTGCCGAATAGTGCATAACGTATTTTTTGGTTTTTTCGTTATATTTAACTTCGGGAGCCCAAAAATCGCAGTATCCGAAACAATCGTCGGTTTTTTGATAACATTGTCCCGCTAAATCCCATTCTTTTAAATCTTTACTCGTCCAAACTTTAAATCCGTTGGCTTCCGCGGGGGAAGTTGCGTACATATAATAAATTCCGTCTTTTAAAAGTACGAACGGGTCGCCTATTTTGTCTATTTTAGTGATAAAAGTACTCATTTTTCTCTCCTCTATAAATTTTTAGTTATATAAGAGTTTGTGGCAATTTTCGCATTCTATAACGTTATGCTCGTTTAATTTAGATTTTGCCAAACCCGACAACTCTTGATTGCAATACGCGCAAAAATCTCCTTCGCATTTGTAAAGGATTTTTTGAGAAGGTTGTTCCTTTTTCTTTAATTTATATTTTTCCATTACTTCGGAATCTATTTCTTTTTCCTTTTCTTGTAACCTTTTGTTTATTTGTTCTTTTTTAGCGTTTATTTCTTCGCTTAACTTTTCGTATTCGGGCTTTACCTTTAAATAGTTTTCTTTTGCGAGTTTTACTTCTTTGGTGTAAGCGGAATATTCTGAAAGTAACGCGCTTATTTTATTAGACAAATCTTCGCAATCCGCAACCAACTTATCTAGCTTAGAAATTATCGCTTTGTTTTGGTCTTTTAAATATTTTGCGCCGACTTCGTCTTCGCATTCGTTTATAGAATTTTCTATTTGAGTTTTTTCTTCCATAAGCACGCTTTTTTGGTCGGTTGCCTGTTTGTATTCGTCCAAAAGTTCTTTCGCTTTCGCTTCGTAACGGGTAACGTTGTCGCTAAAAAGCGATAATTTTTTCCCGTTTACCACGTATTCCTTTCTTACGGGACTATCGTGAAACTTTTTTTCTACGTCCGATAACTCTAAATCGATTTCTTGATATTCGAGTATTTTTGCTAACTTTTCAGTCATATATTTTCCTCCTTATAAAAGAGTATTTTCTTCGTAATAATATATTTTTTCTTTTAAAACTTTCGCCATGTCTTGCGAAATTTTTTTAAATCCGTAATTTTCGGTTGCGTAATGCGTAGGCATTATCAAACATTTTCCTTGCGATACTATTTGCAAAATTACATGATGTCTTACGTCTGCGGAAACGAACGCGTCCGCATTCGTTAAGGCAAGCGACTCTTCGTCTAGTCCCGCTCCGCAAAAAGTCGCAACTTTTCTAATACAATTACTGTTTCCGAAAACCGACAAATTTACGCACGACAAGTTTTTATACACCTTTTCGGCTAAATCGGATAAAGTCGTTTGCGGAACGCTGAATTCTCTACCATATCCCAAATTATTAGCGTGAACTTCCAAAACTTTTTCGTTTTCCGCGCCTAAACTTTTCGCTAAATAATAATCTACGCCTTTCGGAGCGTAATCGGAGGGTAAATGCACGGATACTACCCCTATATTTTCCTTAACCGCTCTCGCAACCACGCTTTTAACCGACCTTATCGGAGAAAATATGGCGGGATGATGAGTTACTATTAAACGGCAAGAATTTTCCAGCGCGTAATTTATCGCGTTGTCGGTTAAATCTAGGGTGAATAAAATTTTATCGCTTTCGCCTTCGCAAATAACTCCGCTATTGTCTACATAACCGCTTTTTGCTATTTCGTCTATTATAGAAAAAGGATAATATTCGTTTAATTTATCTTTTAACTCGTAAGCGTTCATATAAATCTTTCTCCTCGCCAAGTTTTTCGCAAAACTTTTTTTGCTTTTCCCCACTTAAAGATAGGGCTATATGCTCTTTAATGGCTAATTCTTCTTTCAAAAAATCTAAAAAATCTTCGGTTGGGGATATTAAATTGTCCCTGCCGTAAAAAAATTCTTCTTCACTATAAACGTCTAAATTAGAACTTTTTGTTTTTTGCGCCAAAATTAAATCGTAAAACGTATTCGACGCCGAAAATTTAAAATCTTTTAAAATTTTATATCCCTTTTCCAGTAACAACTTTCTTACTTTATCGCAATTTTTCATAGGTTGTAAAACGAAAAATTCGGGCAAAAACGGCGCGGAAGATATAATTTCTATTATGTTTTCTCCGCCCATTCCCGCAATTAAAACACAATCGCACGGGGGAATAAGTTTTAACCCGTCGCACACGATGCCTTTCGCGTTTTTATACCCCGCTAAAAGTTTTTCCGCCTTTTTTAAACTGGGAGCGGAAACGTCGCTGTAATACAAGGTCTTACACTTTTCGTTTTTTATCATTTCAAGCGAAATAATTCCGTGGTCGCACCCTACGTCCGCAAAACTATCTACGTAAGGAATAACCGAATAAATTATTTCAAAACGCTTTTTCATTAGTTAAAATATTCCTTTAACGGCTTACTGCGGGAAGGATGTCTTAACTTTCTTAAAGCTTTGGCTTCTATTTGTCTTATTCTTTCCCTAGTAACGTTAAATTCTTTACCGACTTCCTCTAAGGTCCTTTGTCTTCCGTCGTCTATTCCGAATCTCAATCTTAAAACTTTTTCTTCTCTCGGAGTTAAAGTATTCAAAACCGCTAAAAGTTGGTCTTTAAGCATAGATTGCGCCACTATTTCGCTAGGAGAATTAGTAGTGTTGTCTTCTATAAAATCCCCTAAATGACTATCTTCTTCTTCGCCGATAGGAGTTTCCAGCGATACGGGGTCTTGGGCTATTTTTTGAATTTCCATAACCCTTGCTTCCGTAGTACCCATTTCTTTTGCTATTTCAGCCGCGGTAGGCTCTCTTCCTAATTGTTGAGTTAGGCTTCTGGTTGCTCTTATTTGTCTATTTATCGTTTCTACCATATGAACGGGTATTCTTATGGTTCTTGCTTGGTCGGCAATAGCTCTCGTGATAGCTTGTCTTATCCACCAAGTTGCGTAAGTAGAAAATTTAAAACCTTTCGTGTAGTCGAATTTTTCTACCGCTTTCATCAAACCTAAATTGCCTTCTTGAATTAAATCGAGTAGTTGCATTCCCCTGCCGACGTAACGTTTAGCGATAGATACAACCAACCTTAAATTCGCTTCCGACAACCTTTTTTTAGCTTGTTCGTCCCCGTCCATCATTCTTTGTGCAAGTTCCGTTTCTTCTTCGATAGACAAAAGTTGAACTCTACCTATATCCTTTAAATACATTTTAACGGGGTCGTCAAGGCTGATTTCTTTTATTAAATCGTCGTAAGAAAATTTTTCTTCCTGAGAATTATCAACGATTTTTATTCCGCTTGCCGTAAGTCCGTTGATTATATAATCTATATCTTCCGAACTTATGGTATATCCCGCAAGTTTATCGTATAAAATATCCGTTTCTATCGTTCCGCGTTTTGCAAATTCCTGTTTTAAACTTTCCAAAACTTGCGCTACGCTTTCGTTTTCCGTTTTGTTTTCAACGGAAACAGGTTCTTCTTCAATAATCATTTTTTGGTTTATCCTCCGTTTTAAGTGTTGCTATATTTCATTTTTTAAGTCTTGCAATTTTCATTGTCTTTTCTTGAATGGCTTTTACTAACGTGTTCCTTACGGAAATATCGGTTTCTTTGGAAAACGAATCGTTTAAAGCATTCAACTCTTTTTCAGTTTCGTCAATTTTTATAATATTTAAACAATCTTCGTAGTATTTTCTTTCGTTTTTGCCCGAAAATACGTTTTCTCCGCTTTTTAACACTTTATCTATCTCGACAAGCTCGTTTTCATCGAACAACCCGCCAAGTTCTTCCGTTCGTACGTCCCCGTCCGAAATCATTTCGGCAAGTTTATTTAAAGTAGGGTCTTCGAATAAAAAATCTTGCAAGTCTAAATCTTTGGCGTAATCTTTTTTTAATAATACGCAATTTATTATAAACCTTTGCGATTGCTTTACTCTATCAAACGTTTCCTTTGGTATTATCGGTTTAAAATCGTCTAACTGAACGGGTTTTCCGTCGGATTTATCTAAATCTCTTTTAAGGCTTTCGTAAGTAATTCCCGTGTTGTCCCTTAAAGTTTTTAACAACTCTTCTTGTTCGGACACGGACGGACACTCTTTTATTACCTTTAAAGATAAATCTATTAGTTTATTTTTATCGGGCAACTTCGATTTTTCCCCGTATCGGTTGTTTATTATATCGAGTTTAAATTCTTCTAAACTTTTAGCCGATTTGATAATCTCTTTATACCTTTCTACTCCGTATTTGTTTATTACGTCGTCGGGGTCGTCGTTGTTGGGGATAGAAGCAATTTTTACGCTTAAACCTTCTCCTTTTAAAATTTCAAGTCCCCTAATAGCGCCTTTTTGCCCCGCCGAATCTCCGTCGTAGCAAATAGTAACCCTATCGGTATACCTTTTTAAAAGCTTCGCTTGACTTACCGTTAAGCTCGTCCCCATACTTGCGACTACGTTTTTAACGCCTGCTTTATATACGCTTATGGCGTCCATATAGCCTTCCACTACGATAACGTTGTCTATTTCTCCGACTTCTTTTTTATATTTTTTTAAGTTGTTTAAGTTGAATAAAACTTTATTTTTTACAAAAATTTTAGTTTCGGAAGTGTTTTTGTATTTAGCTTTATCGGTTTTTTCTAACCACCGTCCGCCAAACGCCACCACTTTTCCGAAATGGTCTATTATAGGAATTATCAGCCTTTTTGCCTGACTATCCAAATACTCGCCTTTTTCGTCTTTATAAACGACTCCGCAAGCAAGCATATCTTCGTAGGAATATCCTTTTTCGGCTAAATATTTAGGTAAAGTTTTATAGTCCAAAGAAGCCCCTAACCCGAAATTTTTAACCGTAAGCGCGTCTATATGTCGTTTTTCCATATATTGCGCGTGAACGGGAGCGTTTTTTAAATTGTGAACGTAAAATAAAGCGGTATCTTTAAGTAGCGAATAAAGCTTTTCTTTATCTTCTTTGGGAAGTTCGTTACGTTCTCTTTTTACTTCGGGCATTTGCATACCCGCTTTTTCGGCAAGAATTTTTACGGCGTCGTAAAAATCTACGCTTTCAACTTCTTGTACGAACTTTATTACGTCCCCGCCTTTACCGCAACCGAAACATTTATAAAACTGTCCCGCTTCGTTTACGCAAAAGGACGGTGTTCTTTCGCTATGCCCCGGCAGTGGACATCTTGCCCAATAGCTCCCCCCGCTACGCTTTAAAACGGTGTAAGAACCTATTACGTCTACGATGTTCGTTTTAAGTTTAAGTTGTTCGATAAAATTATCGTTTCTCTCCATTTTCGTCCTTAAAATAAAAACTGTGCGGAATAAACAATTCTTCAAAAACGTATACAGCGTATCTATCCGTCATAGAAGAAATATAATCGCAAATGCAAACGTCCAAACTTTCGCCTTGTTTATAAAAATTTTTGTAAAGCTCGGGCATTGCGTCGGGATTAGATTTAAAGTAGCCGTATAAAGCGTCTATCATTCTTAAAGTTCTATCTTCTTCTTTTCTCGCCAAAGAATTTAGATAAACTTTTTCAAACATAAAATTTCTTACGTTCTCAGTCGCCAAAGAAACTTCTTTGGTCATTGCAAGTTTATCTTTATTTACGCTTTGCTCGTAAATAGCTAAAATCATAGCGTTTATTCTTTCGCCAGAAGTTTTACCTAGCTTAAAAGCGTCTTCGGGTAAATCTTTTTCCGTTATAACGCCCGCGCGTATCGCGTCGTCTATATCGTGATTTAAATACGCTATCCTGTCCGCCATAGATACGGCTTGTCCTTCTAACGTAGCGGGATTTCCGCTTTTTTTATGATTTAATATACCGTCTTTTACTTTTTGCGTTAAATTTAAACCGTTACCGTCGTTTTCAAGCTTTTCAACGACTCTTATAGATTGTTCGTTATGCTCGAAATGTCCGCTTATTTTATTTAACGTTCTCTCCCCCGCGTGTCCGAACGGCGTGTGTCCCAAATCATGTCCTAAAGCTATCGCTTCCGCTAAATCTTCGTTTAAAGAAAGCACTCTCGAAATAGAGCGCGCTACTTGCGCAACGTCTAACGTATGGGTTAAACGAGTTATGTAATGGTCGCCTTCGGGCGAGAAAAAAACCTGAGTTTTATTTTTTAATCTACGAAACGCCTTTGAATAGATTATTCTGTCCCTATCGCGTTGAAAACACGTTCTCATAGGGCATTCTTCTTCTAATCTTTCTCTAACGTTAGAGTCGTCCGAAAAAGAAGCGTAACGACAAAGATTTTGTCTTTCTAAAAGTTGCGATTTTTCTCTTACGGTCATAAAATTTCTCCACTAGTTTATATATACCCAAATTTTGTCGAATTTCCTTTTT
>CAJMEI010000060.1 GCA_905212395.1 uncultured Christensenella sp.
TAAATATAATATTCTATTATACTTAATCCCTTGCAAAATCATATTAAAAATGTTAAAATATTCGTATATTTTGCATTAGGAGAAGTATATGGCAAACGATAATCAATTTGTAAAAGAAATAGCCGACATAAAAAAAGATTTTCCAAAGTGGTACACGGACGTAGTAATTAAAACTCAGTTGTGCGACTACGGTCCCGTTAAAGGAACAATGGTAATTCGTCCGTACGGGTACGCTATTTGGGAAATAATTCAAAAAGAAATGGACAAACGCTTTGCGAAAAAAGGCGTTAAAAACGCTTATTTTCCCATGCTTATACCAGAAAGTTTTTTAAAAAAAGAAGCCGAACACGTAGAAGGTTTTGCTCCCGAAGTAGCGGTAGTAACGTATGCGGGCGGGGAAGAACTTGCGGAAAAACTAATAATTCGTCCTACAAGCGAAACCATAATAGGAAGTATGTATTCCAAGTGGATGCAATCTTATAGAGATTTACCTATTTTGATAAATCAATGGTGTAACGTAGTGCGTTGGGAAAAGACCACAAGACCGTTTTTAAGAACAAGCGAATTTTTGTGGCAAGAAGGACATACCGTACACGCAACAGCGGAAGAAGCGGAAGATTACACTCAACAAATGTTGCAAGTTTATAAAGAATTTGCGGAAGAAGTTTTGGCAATTCCCGTAATAACGGGTAAAAAGACCGAAAAAGAAAAATTTGCGGGGGCTGTAGCCACTTACGGAATGGAAGCTATGATGCTTGACGGCAAGAGTTTACAAGCGGGAACGAGCCATTATTTAGGACAAAACTTTGCAAAATCTTTCGATATGAAATTTTTGGATAAAGACAGTTCTTTAAAATACGGATATTCTACTTCTTGGGGAACTTCTACGAGAATGATAGGGGCTTTAATAATGGCTCACGGCGACGAAAGGGGATTAAAATTACCGCCCGTCGTAGCGCCCGTACAAGTAATAGTAATTCCCGTAGCAATGCATAAAGAAGGGGTTTTGGAAAAAGCAAAAGAACTTAAAAACAAACTTTTGGAAATGGGCATAAGGGCGGAATTAGACGCGTCCGACAATAGCCCGGGAAGAAAATTCAACGAATGGGAAATGAAAGGAGTTCCTATCCGAGTTGAAATAGGTCCGAGAGATATAGAAAACAATCAAATATGCTATTGCAGAAGGGATAATTTCCAAAAGGGATTTATTTCTTTAAACGAGTTAGAAACTTTAAAGACTATGCTTGACGGAATGCAAAAAGAAATGCTTGAAGATTCCAGACGCTATAGGGACGAACGCATTAAACAAGCCGACGACGTAGACGGAATTTTACAAGCGGTAGAAAACGGCAATTTTGTAAAAGCTCCTTGGTGCGAAGACAGAGCTTGCGAAGATTTTATAAAAGAAAAGACTTCCGCTACCGCAAGGGTAATATCTGCCGACAGCGCGGAAGGTTGCGTTTGCGCGGTTTGTAAAAAGAAAGCTAAACGCATAGTATACTTTGCAAGAGCATACTAAAATAAAAAAACGGGGAGTAAAAATGAAACTCAAAAACGATTTAGCTCCACAATTTAATAATAAAAAAAATTACAATCCCAACTCTTTCGCCAAAAAGGACGCGGGAATAGTTTTTATTATATTTATACTTGCTTTTTTTGTATTATCTCTTTTATTAAATAAATTCATAAAAACAACTTTTAAAAGAGAAACTATAATAAATCACTATTTTTTTATAAATTGCATTTTAACTATAATAACGCAGGTATTTATTTTTTTAATTGCTTTTATTTATTCTAAAATAAGGCGAGTAAGCGTCTTTAGTGGCGGTGGGTACGCGTGTAGGTTCAATTTTGTGCAAATACTTATGGCTATAATTTTGGCTATGGGAATTTACTTTGTTTTCGAATCCGTACACATGCAAATGGCGCAAGACTATCAAAAAATATTTTTCGGCGGAGAAACGACGTCTTACGTTCCCGACGTAGAAAATTTTTCGCCTGCGGAAACGATATGTATTTTTTTAAACGCTTTCGTTTTGTCTACGGTTCTTCCCGCAATTTGCGAAGAAGCTTTAATGCGTAGCATAATACTTCGTTCGCTTGAAAATTACTCGAAAGTTTTCGCTATAGTATGTTCGGGAATAATGTTTGCTATTTTTCACGGAAACGTATCCCAAATACTCTTGCAAATGTTAGGCGGAATGGCAATAGGTTTAGCGCTTGTCGCAACGAAAAACTTTATGATAAGTTGTTTTATGCACGGGGCGTATAACTTATTTGCAACAATAGCTACCGTAGTTGCGGAAACTTTACAAGAAAAAAGTAACAACGCGTATTTATTTTATCGTAGCACTACGGTTTTAGCGGGAATTTGTTTTATTATAGTCGGGTTGACCTATTTTATTAAACTAATGGTCGTATCGGAGAAAAAGACCGTAAAAGTAAACAAAGTTATTCCCTTAACAAAAAAAGCCGTTTTGTACGACGAAAAAGACAAGGTGGTAAAGGAAATTTACGCATATAAAACGGGAGAAATAAAGCAATATTTAAATAACGGAGCATTGTTTTTATACGGCGATAATTTTGTGTCTGCAAATAAAAACAAAAGCAAAGTTTTTCCTGTAATTATACTTACAATTTCAATAATAGTAGGAATAGCGTTTATTTTTATATAAGGAGAAAATATGTTAGATATTATTAATGCTTTTATAATTTCGTTAAGGAACGCGTTAAGCGAAGTCGGTTACGAAATAGATTTAAACTATTATAAAAATTTATGTTGGATATTAACGTGGTCGGTAGTAATAGTTTTTGTCGGAATGTATTTGTTTATATCGTTCGGATTAAAACGCAAAATGAAAGATAATAATATGGGAAAAATTTATTTGGCGTTTATACCGATATATCAATTCGTTTTAATGTCGAAAATTACTAAGTCCGAAAAAATTATGTCTATGAAAAAAAGTCAATTCGTACTTTTATTGATTGGTACTTTAATTGCAATTTTTGTATTAAACTTAATAAGAGATTTAGTATATTACAATAAAATATTTAAGCTTTTATTTAAAAATCATAAAAACGGAGATTACGGAATAGATTCTTACGTTTACGAAAAAGACGTTAATTTTTTATTAGATTTATTAATTGGATTATTAAATCTTTTTAATACCGTTCTATTCGTATTCTTTATTTTCGATTATTTGCGTTATAATACAAATTCGCCCGTGGGGGCAACCGTAGTTAGCGTTTTATTCGGTTTTATTTTCCCGATTTTAGTGTTCACCACTAGAAAAAATCCCGTTGTAGACTACAAAGCGAACTTGTACGGTCAAGGTAACGTCAACGGACAAAACGGGAACTATCAAAATACTTCGTTTAACGGCGGAAACAAAGGCGAAGAGCCATTTTCGGATTTTTCCGATAAAAAAGACCAGCCTTTTTCGGAATTTGATAGTGAAAAGGATACTAAGGATAGGCAAAACACAAACGATTTATACGCTTATAAATCGAGTAAAAACGATAACGACGATTCATACGACGATTCGTCCGACGACGATATGTTTAACTAATGAATGATATAATTTCTGCGGTATCTACCGCAAACGGAGTAGGCGGAGTAGCCGTTATAAGAATAAGCGGGGCGGGAAGTTTGAGTCTTGCCAAACAAATGTTTTATCCGCTTAAAAAAATTGAAAATTACGAACCAAACGTAATGTACGTCGGTGAAATAGACGGCGGTGATTTTTTAGATTACGGAATGATGGTCGCCTTTTACGCTCCCAAATCTTTTACGGGCGAAGAAACGGTCGAATTTCATTGTCACGGCGGACTTGCCATAACGCAAGGCATATTAAATAAAACTCTATCGCTTGGGGCTAGAATGGCAACTAACGGAGAGTTTACCAAAAGGGCGTATTTAAACGGAAAACTATCTTTATCGTCTTGCGAAGGGCTTATCGATATGATAAATTCCGAATATACCGCTCAGGTAAAAGCAGGGTATAATTTATATAGAGAAAGGCTTTTTAAAAAGATTTCCGCAATGCAGGTAGAACTTACCGATTGTTTGGCAGAAATGGGCGCGAATATCGATTATCCCGAAGAAGGCTTAGAGCAATTTACTACGGACAAGCTTAAAAACACTTGCCAAAATTTGAAAATTCAACTTGAAAATCTAATAGATTCTTTCAGTAGCGGAAGAAAAATTAAAAACGGGGTAAAAGTTGCGTTAGTCGGTCGCCCGAATACGGGTAAAAGTTCCATTTTAAACAGCCTGCTTAATTGCGATAAAGCAATAGTTACTTCGGTTGCGGGAACTACCAGAGATATAGTGGAAGGGGAACTCGATATAAACGGAGTAAAATTCGTTTTATACGATACCGCAGGCATAAGGGACAGCGAAGACGAAGTAGAAAAAATAGGGATAGAGCGTTCTAAAAAGGCGATAGACGATTGCGATTTGGCTTTATTCGTAATGGACGGAAGTCAAAGCTTGACGAAAGAAGATAAAGAGATATTAAAGTCGATAAAAGTTCCTCTCATTAAGGTGTGCAATAAATCGGATAAGCCGATAGTATTGCAAAAATCGGACTACGATTTAACTTTTTGCGCTTTAAACGGCGACAATTTAGAGTTAAAAAACCGTATGTTTTCTTTGGGTGTAGGAAAAACCGAAGATTTATCTGCAGATTTAATAATAGAACAAAGGCATTATCTTGCGCTTAAAAGGGCGCTGGGGAGTATAAAAAAGGTTTTAAATCAAATAGATAGCGAGCCTTTGGAACTTATAGAATACGACGTAAGGGACGCTTGGAGCGTTTTAGGAGAAATAACGGGACAAACGGCAAGCGAAAGCATAATAGACGAAATATTTTCCAAATTTTGCGTAGGAAAATAAAATTCCGATTTAATTAAACGGTGAAAAAATGGTAAAGGATAAAGGCTTTAAATACGTTTACGACAAGTTAATAGAAAATGGCTTTAAAGCTTATTTGGTAGGCGGAGCGGTAAGAGATTATTTGCTCAAACGCAAGTGTTACGATTTAGACGTGGCAACTTCCGCCTTGCCGGAACAGATTTTAGCCGTTTTCGAAACAGAAAAAAAAGTTTTAACGGGTTTAAAGCACGGAACGGTAGGCATAATTGTCTACGGCAAAAATTACGAAGTAACCACGTTTAGGCAGGACGGGGAGTATAACGATTTCAGACATCCGTCGGACGTAAACTTCGTTTCGGACTTAAAAACGGATTTATCCCGACGCGATTTCACAATAAACGCAATGGCGTATTCCGAAACGGAAGGCGTAATAGATTATTTTAACGGTCAAGAAGATTTAAAAAATAAGCTTATTCGTTGCGTATTTAATCCTTACGACCGATTTAAAGAAGACGCTTTAAGGTTAATGCGGGCGTTAAGGTTTTCTTCGCAACTGTCGTTCGCCGTGGAAAGTAAAACCGCGCAAGCGATATTAGACGAAAAAAATTTAATAAACAATATTGCGGTAGAGAGAATTTTAACGGAATTATTTAAACTTTTATGCGGAAACAACGTGTTTGACGTTCTTATGAAGTTTAAAGATTTCTTCGCGGAGATTATTCCCGAATTAAAACCGTGTTTCGGTTTTGACCAAAAAAGCGTTTTTCATTCTTTCGACGTTTACGAACATATCATAAAAAGCGTTTCGCTAGCTAAAAAAGACAAAACGGTAAGACTTGCGCTACTTTTGCACGATATAGGCAAGCCCCAATGTTTTACCGTTGACGATTTAGGACGCGGACATTTTTACGGACACCCTAAAAAGAGTGTAGAAATTGCAAAAAACGTTTTAAAAAGGTTAAAAGTAGATAAAGAGACTTATTTTACCGTAATTAAACTAATAGAACGCCACGACGACGTTTTAGAAGAAAATTCCGTAGCCGTAAAAAAAGCTTTAAGAGATTTAGGCGAAAAAAAGTTTTTACTGCTTTTAGATTTACAAGAGGCGGACGCCAAAGCGCATAGCAAAAGGGCTATTCATAAAAGATTAAAACATATTTTAGCTTTAAGAAGCATTTTAGCTAGCGTAAAAAGGGAAAATAAATGTTATTCTCTTAAAAAATTAGCCGTAAACGGTACGGATTTGCGGGAAAAATTTTCAGACGGGAAAGACGTGGGGGAAGCGTTAAATTATTTACTTGACGCGGTTATAGAAGAAAAAGTTAAAAACGAAAAAGGGGAATTGTTAAATTATTTAGATGAGCGAATTAGAAAATAAACTTAAACTATTACCCGACCATTCAGGCGTATACGTTATGTTAAATAGCGAAAACGCCGTAATATACGTCGGGAAGGCTAAAAATTTAAAAAATAGGGTAAGTCAATATTTTCGTTCGGGCATAAAACCCGAAAAGGTATCGGCAATGGTTAGTAACGTAGCCGATTTTTATTATATTTTAACCGATACCGAAAACGAAGCTTTTACTTTAGAAAACAATTTAATAAAAAAATACAAGCCTAGATACAATATACTTTTAAAAGACGATAAAACATATCCCTACTTAAAAATTAATTTAAAAAATCGTTTTCCGTATTTTGAAATTACCAGAAGAATTAAAAAGGACGGCGCAAAATATTACGGTCCGTTTATGAACGGAATATCGGTCGGCGAAATGCTAGACCTAATAAACGGCGTATATAAGTTGCGTTCTTGCAAATTCGTTTTGGACGGCAAAAAAAGAAAAGAGTGTTTAAATTATCACATAAAAAAATGTTTAGCTCCTTGCATGGGTTATGTTTCAAAAGAAGAGTATAGAAAGCAAATAGATGAAATAATTGATTTGCTTGAAGGAAAAACTGATAAATTGATTAGAAGTTTGTCGCAAGAAATAAAAGAGGCATCAGCAAAAATGGAGTATGAAAAAGCTGCATATTTAAGAGATAAAATGGTTGCAATCGAAAGAATTTCGGAAAAACAAAGGGTATCAAAAATATCAGAAAATAATATAGATGTTATA